>JACMOG010000195.1 GCA_014378125.1 Vitreoscilla sp.
ACCGCACTGGCGGTGCCCTCGGCCGCGCAGGGCGGCCTGCCGCTGGCGCTGCACATCGACGTGGCGGGCGGCCAGGCCTCGGCGTCCTGGCAGGGCCTGGACGTCTGCTCGGCCGTGGCCAGCAATTCGGGCACCTTTGCCCTCGACGCGGTGGCGGGTGGCGCCACCCGCGTCGCGTCAGCCAACTGAACGCCGGCCCACCGGCGGAGAGTGAGTCCACGATGCCCCCGTTCGACGATATCGGCTTCCTGTTGATGGACATCGCCAAGATGTGCAACGTCGATGCGGCACGCATCGTCACGGGCGACGCCATCGCGGCCAGCCTGACGGCGCGCGACCATTCCGGCTTCCACCTGGTGGCGTCCGAGGCGTTCCAGGCGCCCGACGGCACGCAGGCTCGGCTGCTGCTGCTCAGCATCAACCCGCGCCGCCTCACCGAGCGCGAGCAGGCCACGCTGCGGGCGATGGCCTTGCACGCGCAGATGCAGCTGGTCTAGTCAGCGCGCCAGGGCCAGCTTGCGCACTGGCGCCGCGGGAACGGCGGTGCCGTCCACCTCGCGGTAATACTTGGCCGGCGTGCCGAACCAGACCTGGTTGTCAGGCACGTCCTTGCGCACCTGCGAGCAGGCGCCGATCTCGGCGTTCTCACCGATGGTGACCGAGGGCATGATGACGACGCTGGCGCCAAAGCGCGACTTGCGCTTCAGCCGTCCGACGCTCTTCTCGTTGTTCTTCGTCAGGTCCGGCGTGTCGGTGACGACGAAGGCGTACTTCATCACCACCTCGTCTTCCACGACCGTTCCGGCCGACAGGGTGCCGCGGCTGCCCATCAGCACGTGGTCGCCGAGCTCGCAGCGGTCGCGGATCTCGCAGAACGACGTGAAGGAGCAGTCCTCGCCGATTCGCACGTCGTGGCCGATCTTGGTGTACGTGCCGATCTTCGTGCGGGCGCCGACGCGCGCGCCGGACAGCACCATCGCATAGTCCTCGAGGACCACGCCGTCGGCTAGCGAGACGCCGTCCTCGACGATGCAGAAGCGGCCGATCTTCACATCGGCGCCGAGGGTGGCTTGGGGAGAGACGTAGGAACCATGCATGGTGTGCCCTTTCAGGACGGAAGCTTGGGAACGCCCGAGTGGCTGGGCTTGGTGTCCATGACGCGAGCGGGGACGCCCGACACCACGACACCTTCCAGGTCCACGTTCCGGGTGACGACGGCGCCAGCTCCGACCACCACACCGCGCGCGAGCGCGATGCGCGGCCTGAGCACGCTGGCGGAGCTCAGGAAGGCCCGGTCGCCAAGTCGGCAGTTGCCGGCGATCGAGACGTTGTTCGCGAAATGCACGTGCGCGCCGATGACGCAGCCGTGGCCGATCTTGGTTCCATGCGCCACGACGCAGCCGTCGCCCAGCGAGGTCACCTCGTTGACGGAGCCGCGCACCACCGTGACGTCGGTGCCGATGAAGCAGTCGTTCCCGATGCGCGCGCCGCCGATCTGCGGTTGCACGATGCGCTCGCCGCTTTGCGGATCCCACACCCAGGCGACACCGGTCGCCCCGACGGTCGAATGCGATTCCATGGTGACCCGGTCGCCGATGACGCAGCCGTCCTTGATGACGACGTGCGAATCCAGGTGGCAACCGGAGCCCACGGTGCAGTTGCCTATGACGCAGTAGGGACCGATCACCGTGCCGGCGCCGATTCGCGCGCCCGGGTCGATGACGGCGGTGGCGTGGATCGCCGTCGCGGCGGCTGCTGGTGCCGCGAAGAAATGGCGCATCAGCAGGTAGAACGCACGCTGCGGGTGGCTCACCTCGATCTGGCAGGCGATGTCGCCAGCAGTCGCGTGCGACGTCAGCACGACGATGTCGTCATGCGCGAAATCCGGATCGCCGTCGCCTTCCTTGAAGTACAGCCCGTGCGGCTCCTGCGCGAACATGCTGCAGAAGTGCAGCGGCCCGACATCGCGCCGGGCATGCACGATGAAGGGCAGGTCCAGGGTGTCGAGCGCGGCCAGCACGCCGTCGAGCGAGAAGTTGCCGTTGTTCATGGCCTTGCTCAGGCGAACGCCGGCTCTTGCCGTGTTGTCGCCGCGGAGGGCGCCGTGGCCGGGTGCATCGCCAGCACGCGCAGCCAGAAGGGCTTGTAAGCCGCGTACAGCTGATCGAGATTGGCGCCGTGGGCCTGAATCAGGCCGAAGAACTCATTGATCACCGCATCGTCCTCACCGAACCGTTGAAGGCACTGGCCCACGTTCCAGGTGATGGCCGTGACGACGTCGGCATGCGAGATGCGGCCTTCGCGCCAGGCCAGCAGCGCTGTCGTCACCCAGGCCATCGACGAGACGCGGCCGATGCCGGTGTTCATGTGATGCGTGGTCTGCGACGGGTGCTGGCGGAATACGCCGAGGTGGTCGCGCACGATCACCAGCGGCGCCTTCTGCACCGCGGTGAGCACGAAGCCGACGTCGAGCCAGCCATAGTAGGAAAGGTCGTCGACGGGGGGGCGCGGGTAGGCGCGCGCACCCTCCGCGGACATCACCATGTGCGTGAATTCGCCGATCCAGTTGTTGCAGGTGGGTACCATCGTGCGAAACAGCGTGTCGGCGTCCACCGGAACGTGCAGCAACGGGCTCTGGGCGACGACGGCCGGCTGATTGATGCCCATCACCGGACGCGTGTCGCCGTGGGTCACCCACCGCCTGCTGACGGAGGCGCTGAATCGGCCCGTCTGGTGGGCGGCGATGTGCGAGCGGTAGAACTCGGGGAAGACGACGTCGTCGTCGAGCTGCAGGTGCACGAACGGCGAGTCGCCGGCCCAGCGGTCGATCAGCGCCTGGTGGTTGAGGCGGGCGTTCTTCGGGCCGCGCACGACCTGCAGGTCCAGCGTGCGACCCAGTTCGCCATAGTGTCCCGATTGGATCAACTGCGTGATCTCGTCGCCCGGGCTGTCGTCGGAGAGGATCACCCGGAAGTCGCGGAAAGTCTGGCGTGCCAGCCCGAGCAGTGTCTCGCCCAGGAATTCCTTGTTGTAGGCGGGAATGAGGGTCGTGATGGTCGGCATGCGCGTCCTTGGGCCTTTGCGGGGCGATGTGGCGATGATCCGCGCAGTGCCCCACGCACGATCGCTGGAACTGCGGGCCTGATGGGCGCCAGATCGCGCCTTCGCGGGCAGCTGAGCGGGCAATTGGCGGGCGACGCAAGGGCATTTCCGCCGATCGCCGAACGAGCGTCGCAGCCATCATCGGGACACCGACGCGTGCCTGCCCAGGCTGCCGACGAACGAAGGACACCCGCCCATGGCCGCCAGCAAGACAATCTACGTGACACAGCCTGAATTGCCTCCACTGGAGGAGTTCATGCCCTACCTGCGCCAGATCTGGGACACCCGCGTGCTCAGCAACGGTGGACCGTTCCACCAGATGCTCGAGGCCGCGCTGTGCGACTATCTGGGCGTCAGGCATATCAGCCTGTTCACCAACGCGACGATCGCCCTGGTGACCGCGCTGCAGTCGCTCCGCATCACGGGCGAGGTCATCACGACGCCGTACTCGTTCGTCGCTACCGCCCATTCGCTGATGTGGAACGGCATCAAGCCGGTGTTCGTCGACGTCGACCCGGTGACGCTCAACATGGATCCGGCCAAGATCGAGGCCGCGATCACGCCGCAGACCACGGCCATCATGCCGATCCACTGCTATGGCACGCCCTGCGACGTCGAAGCCATCCAGCGCATCGCCGACGACTACAACCTCAAGGTGATCTACGACGCCGCGCACGCATTCGGCGTGCAGCGCGAGGAGGGCGGCCAGATGCACAGCATCCTCAACCATGGCGACCTGTCGGTGTTGAGCTTCCACGCCACCAAGGTGTTCAACACCTTCGAGGGCGGCGCGATCATCTGCCCGGATGCCAAGACCAAGCAGCGCATCGATCAATTGAAGAACTTCGGATTCGTCAACGAAACCACCGTCGTCGCGACCGGAATCAACGGCAAGATGAGCGAATTCAATGCCGCGCTCGGCCTCGTCCAGCTGAAGCATGTCGACGAAGCGATCGCCCGGCGCGGTGCGATCGCCGAGCGCTACCGCGCGTTGCTGGCGGACGTGCCCGGCGTACGCACCCTGGCGCCCGCTGCGGGCTCGACGCCCAACAATTCGTATTTCCCGATCCTGGTCGATTCGAGCCATGCGCTCGGCCGCGACGGCCTGTACAGGCACCTGCGCGAGCAGGGCATCGTGGCGCGGCGCTACTTCTATCCGCTGATCTCCGACTTCCCGATGTATCGCGGCCTGGCGTCGTCCGACCCCGCGCTGGCCGATGCGGACGTCGACCGCATCGCGGGCATCGTGTGCGATTCCGCCGTGGCACCGGTACGAGACGTGGACGTGCCGATGCTGCTGGCTGCCTGACGGCTCCACAACGAAACAGGCCGCGCGATGCGGCCTGTTTTCCTTGAGCGCTCGCCTTGCGGCCGACCCCGTTTCGGTTCAGGGCGTCACGCCGCCTCGAGTTCGCGCGCCGGTTTCGAGAACGCGAAGAAGGGTTCCTGGATGTTGCAGCCGAACTCGGTCGGATCGAAATCGCCGAGGATCTGCGCATGCGGCAGCAACGCACCGCGCAGGCCGGCCGCGTTGAACAGCGCGCCGATGTCGCCCCCGAAGAGGCGAACATGGTCGACCTGGCCGTAGTAGAGCTTGGCAAAGTCCTCCGACGGCGGCGTGTCGAGCTCGAACGTGTGCTTGAGCGCCGGAGCGAAGGGCGTCTGCGCGATCAGCAGGCCGCCGGGCGCCAGGCAGCGCGCGAACTCGGCCAGCGCGCGCTCGGGATGGCGAACATGCTCGAGCAGGTGGTTGGCGATGATCAGGTCGAAGCGGCCGTCCTCGAATGCGATCGCCTCGGCGTCGACGCGCCGGATGCCCGAGCGGGCCGGGAACAGGTCGCCGCGCACGTATTCGGCCGGTTGGCAGGCCAGCAGGCGCGGCTCCAGGGACGCCTCAGGCGCCAGGTGAAGGATGCGCGCGCCGGCCAGCTGTTCGGGCAGCCCGACCGCGGCCATGTACATCCACAGGTGCCGATCGCGGTCGTTGCAGCCGCAATGGGGGCAGGCGTAATGGGTCAGGTCGGAGCCGACCGTGCCCATCAGCACCATGAACGAACTGCGCTGGGTACGGGCGGGGTGCGGCACCCAGACATCGACGTCTTGTTCGCAGAGACAGCAGAAGGCCATCGGGTTCCTCGGGTTCGGTGAATCGTGTTGAAGGGGCTCAGGCAGCCAGCGCTGCGATCTGCAGGTCCTGCATCGGGTGCAGCACCCGCTTCGGCGGGCTGCCCTTCGCGGCGGTCGGCGGCACGGGCGCGGAGAGGACGCCGCGGATCGCGCGCGCGCGATCGCTCCGATCGGCCTCCGACGGGTGCAGCACGATGGCGCCGCGGCGCAGCTCGGGGAAGGCCGACAGCGCGCGGTAACCCATGGTCTCCAGCAGTTGCGGCTCCCAGCCGGCCTGGTACCAGGCCAGCAGGGCGGCGTCGGTGGCGGCGGCATCGGCATCGGTCTCGGCGGCGGGCCACCACACCACGCGGCGCGTCGGGCGCATCGCGGCGTCGGCGGCCAGCGCGGTGAACTGATCCACCGGCATGTTGGCGGCCAGCAGCAGGTCGGCCTCGCCGGTTGGCGTGTCCTGCCAGCCCGGGTTGGCCAGCGCGAGTTCCATCACCCAGGTGGGGCCTTCGCTGGCCGGCGCCCCGCGCAGGCGCACGGCGTCGGTCTGGCGCAGCACCTCCAGCAGGCCGGCGATGTCGCGGCGGGGGGCGGCGGTCTCGTCGGTGTCGGGCTTGACGGTGCCGTCGCCGTTGAGGATGAACGACTCCATGTTCATCGCGATCTTGGCCAGCAGGTTGGTGCGCGCCAGGTGCAGGTAGCGCAGCGGGCCGTAGCGCGACGGCACCGGCTCGCGCAGCGCGTCGGCCGCGCGGTGGCGGCCGGCGCGGTGGGACTGCGCGTAGTCGAGCGCCACCTCGGTCAGCGTGGCGGCGTCCAGGCCCTGGCCATAGACGGCGCGCTCGTACAGCTGCTGCCACTGGAAGCCGGCGGTGGGCATCGCGGCGTGGCGGTTCTTCACCAGGTAGGCCTGCCAGCCGTTGATGACCTTGGCCGAGAGTTGCTCCACGCTGCGCACCGGCAAGTGCACCACCGAGACGCCCTCCATCGCGCGCACCGGGGGGCGGGTGCCGTCGACGAAGTGCACGTTGTGGTTGCCTTGCTCGATGACCAGGCGCTCGTCGTCCTTGGGGTCGCGGCGCACCACCACCTTGCAGTACGTGGGCTCCTCGCGACGACGGCGGTCGGGCATCGCGCCCAGCGGGTCGGCCAGCACGCGCGCCGGATCGACGTCGGTCTCTGGAATGTGGGTGCGCCAGGGCAGCAGCACGGCCTGGCCGGCGGGCACCGCGGCGAACGCGGCGTCGAGCGCGGCGCGCGACGGCGCGTGGATGAACTCGTCGGCGTCGAGAAACCACACGAGCTCCGGATTGAACACCGGCACCACCTTGCGGTAGACGTGCGTGACCTTCTCGGATTGCCAGTAGCCGAAGATCGGATCGTCGAACACCACCAGCGGCAGGCCTTCGCGCTGCAGAGAGGTGAGGATCTCGCGCGTGCCGTCGGTGGAGCCGTTGTCGATGACCACCATCAGGTCCAGCAGCGAGAGGTTGTGGCGGACGAAGGCTTCGACGATGTCGGCCTCGTTCTTGATCATCGCTATCGCGAGCGTGTTCATGTCTTGTGCGTTTCCCGGGTCAGGAATTTCAGATGAGCGCGATGGCCTCGTCGGCGACGAACTGCTCGTCCGAGTCCAGGCCGCCGAAGTCGGCGCGCATCGTGCGCGCGGTGGTGCGCTCGCGCGGGGTGGTGGCGATCTTGCGCAGCGCCACGCGCATGAAGGCGGCGTCGGGCTTTTCGCACGGCTGCACGTTGGCGTCCAGCCACTGGCTCTTGGCAATCTCGAAGCGGTGCTCGAACCAGCCGAGGTACCAGAACCAGTCGGTGTAGTAGAGCCACGAGTTCTCGTTGAGCGCGCGCAGGTGCGTGGGATCCTGCCAGGCGGTGAGCGCCTTCTCGTAGGGCACCTCGATGGAGAACGCGCCGCCCACCTTCAGCAAGGCCAGCGCGTTGGTCATCAGCATCGGCAGGTCGGGCACGTGCTCCAGCACGTTGTTGGCGTAGATCAGCTCCAGCGAGCCTTGCTCCAGCAGCACCGTGCCGCCCATGCGGGTGGGCGCGGCGTAGGGCAGCGTCACCGGCTGGCCCAGGTCGAGCACGAGGTCGGGCTCGGCACGGTCGAGGATGTCCACGTTGAGCCACGTGGGCTTGTAGTCCTTGCCCGAACCCAGGTTGATGGCGCGCGGACGCCATGGGCCGGTGTCGCGGATGCGCGCGAAGCCCTGCTGGAAGCCGCCGGCGAAGGCCAGCAGGTCGGCGTACGGCTCGATCGGATCGTGCGCCGCGTCGGGGGTGCGGAACGCGGCGAGCCGCTTGCGTGCCTCTTCGTAGAAGGCCGGGGTGCCGAAGTGCAGGCGGAACCATTCCTCCACCTGCTCGGGCAGCCACAGGATCGAGTCGACGAACGCGGGAGCGGGATCGGTGGTGGGCGTGTATTCGGAGATCACCGGCGTGCCCAGCGACAGGCAGTGGAACGCGCGCGCCTGCTCGAAGCGGTTGCTCTCGTAGAAGTGGCAGTTGAGCACGGCCTTGGCGCGGCCGATGAACTCGTCGCGCTCGGGGCCGTACACCGGCGCGTCGAAGGTGGCGACGTTGAAGCCGGCGGCCTCCACGCGGTCGATGAACTGTTGGCGGCGCGGGTTCATGCTGCCGAAGAACAGCAGGTCGATGTCGCGCTCCTCCAGCGCCAGCGCGGGCTTGTCGAGGTAGGACGCGTAGCCGAACGACACGATGGGCACGTCGGCCGGGTCCTGGGTGTAGGCGGCCACGTTGGCGGCGTCGTAGTCCACCACCGCCGAGCGGCGCAGCAGCTCCAGGTAGTCGGGGCTCACCGACGCGCCGCCGGCGCCCAGCTGCTCCAGGTTCACGAACACGCAGGCGTTGCGCTCCTGCCAGTCGGCGGGAAAGCCCAGGTGGGCGCCGAACACGAAGTTGACCGCGTCCTCGCGCAGCCGGTTCTTGGCCATCGTCACCTGGGTGCCCTGGCGGCGGAACATGTGGCGGAAGTAACGCGCCTGGTCCAAGAAGCCGAGCGAGTGCACGTAGCCGGCAGGCTGGATGATCGCCAGGTGGATTGCGGGGGGATTCGTCATGGAACCGGGCTCCGGAATTTGTTCGGGGACCGTGTCCGTCCGGCGAGGCCGGGCAGGGGGAACGGTCATGAACCGATTCTGAAGACCGGGTGCCGCGGCCAAGCGTCGAAAAGGCGGGTGGGGGGGCGGCATTTCCCGGCTGGACTTGAGCGGGAAGTGAGGGTTGTACGCTTCGCGCGGGTTGGCTGCCCGCGCTGCGGCGCGGCCGGCATGCACTTGGCTCGACTCCGCACGTGCGCCTTGAATCCGGCCTGGACGGCCGGATTCCGAGGGCTTCCTGTCAAGGTGCTGCGTCTCCCCAAGTACACGCCCGCCGCAGCGCCGGTTCACCCAGGCGGTTGGGACAAGATACTTCCTCCCCCTTCTTGATTGGTTTGGGCCGCGTCGGGCCTTCGAGGCCGCGACGCTGCCCGCGGCCGTCACCCATGCGGGCCACCGGGCCTGACGCGAATCACGTGTCGGCGCTCAGGCGTTCCTTGTCGTGATGGACGACCGGC
>JACMOG010000016.1 GCA_014378125.1 Vitreoscilla sp.
CAACGGCGTGATGGGCATCGGCGCGATGGTGATGCTCATCGTCACCAACCCCTACGTGATGACTCAGGTGCTGGGCATCCTGATCCTGGTGGTGCTGCCGTCGATGGCCTTCGGCCGCCGGGTGCGCAAGCTCAGCCGCGCCAGCCAGGATCGGGTGGCCGACTCCAGCGCCATCGCCGCGGAGGTGCTCAACGCGATCCCGGTGGTGCAGAGCTACACGAACGAGGAACGCGAGGCGGCGCGCTTCGGCGTGTCCACCGAGCACGCCTTCGACACGGCGCGCAAGCGCACGCTGGTGCGCTCGATGCTGGTGGCCTTCATCATCAGCGCCACCTTCGGCGCGCTGCTGTGGGGCCTGTACCAGGGCACGCAGGCGGTCATTGCCGGCACGATCAGCGCGGGCCATCTCGGAGAGACCGTGGTCTACGTGCTGCTGCTGGTGAGCAGCGTGGCGGTACTGTCGGAGGTCTACGGCGACCTGCTGCGCGCCGCCGGCGCCACCGAGCGCCAGATGGAGCTGCTGGCCGCCGAGTCGCCGGTGACGGATCCGGCCATCCCGCAGGCGCTGCCGCCCAGGCGCGCGGGCTCGTCCGTCGAACTTTGCCACGTGCAATTCCACTACCCGTCGCGCCCCGCGCATGCGACGCTGGCCGACTTCTCGCTGCGCGTGCGCCCCGGCGAGACCGTGGCGCTGGTGGGCCCCAGCGGCGCCGGCAAGACCACGGTGTTCCAGCTGCTGCTGCGCTTCTACGACACCGGCGCGGGCACCGTGCTGGTGGACGACGTCGACGTGCGCGCCACCACCCTGGAGGCGCTCCGATCGCGCATCGGCATCGTGCCGCAGGACTCCACGGTGTTCTCGGCCAACGCGATGGAGAACATCCGCTACGGCCGCCCCGACGCCACCGACGACGAGGTGCTTGCCGCGGCCCGCGCCGCCTTCGCCGACGAGTTCATCCGCCGCCTGCCCGAGGGCTACAAGACCTTCCTGGGCGAGCGCGGCGTGCGCTTGTCGGGCGGCCAGCGCCAGCGCATCGCGATCGCGCGCGCGATGCTCAAGAACCCGCCGCTGCTGCTGCTGGACGAGGCCACCAGCGCGCTCGACGCCGAGAGCGAGCGCATGGTGCAGGCGGCGCTTGAGGCCGCCATGGCCGACCGCACCACGCTGGTCATCGCCCACCGCCTGGCCACCGTGCAGAAGGCCGACCGCATCATCGTGATGGACCAGGGCCGCATCGTGGAGGAGGGAAACCACCAGGAGCTGATGCAGCGTGACGGGCTGTACGCGAAACTTGCCAGAATGCAGTTCCACACCGATCCGCTCGAACCTACCGCCGAGACGGCCGCATCCGAGCAAGCCTGATCTCACCGCGCCCCGACATGACGACTCCCCCCGAAGACGTCGACGCCCTGTTCGACGCTCCCGCGCCGGCGTCCCCAGTCGTCAGCAGCTCGCCGCTGCTCGGCGGCGCGCCGCTGGAGGGCCGCAAGGAGCATCGCGTGAAGGTGTCGTGGCCGGCGCGCGTGCAATTGCCCAATGGTCGGGTGATCGAGCTGCGGGTGCGCGACCTGTCGGAGAGCGGCGTGGGCCTGGTCACCGAGCACCACATCCCGCCCAGCACGGTGCTGAACTTCGCCATGGGCGTGCCGGGCCTGGCCGAACCCACGAAGATCACGCCCGTGACGGGCACCATCAAGACCACCTACGTGGTGGTGTCGGGCCGCGACCTGTGCTGCGGCGGCATGTGGGTGTCGCTGCCGCCGGACGGACGTGAGCTGTTGGACAAGTGGATCCGCAAGCTCAGGAAATGATGGGGCCAGGCGATGTCCAGATCAGGTTGAATCGAATTCGCCAAACGCACCTCGAGCCATGAGACGCCCCGCCATCTTTGTCATCGACATGCTCAACGACTGCTTCGGGCATACGGAACTGCAGCGTGTGCGGCCGTCGCTCTGTTCATCGATCAACGCCCTGACGGCGATGGCGCGCGCGAACGGTCATCCGGTGATATGGGTTCGCCAGGAGTTCGAGCCGGACTTGAGTGACGCGATGCTGGACATGAAGAGCAAGAACATTCACATGTTCATCAAGGGCACGGCGGGGCCGCTGATACTCGACGAGCTGGACCGCGCGGATGCCGACCTCGAAGTCGTCAAGAAGCGCTTCAGCATGTTCTTCCAGACAGGGCTGGACGCGCTGCTTCGACAGCTAGGCACCGATCAGGTCATCCTCGCTGGCGTCAACACGCACGCGTGCATCCGAATGGCGGCGATAG
>JACMOG010000196.1 GCA_014378125.1 Vitreoscilla sp.
CCTGCATGAAGAGCCAGGCCGCACTGCCATGCGGGCCGGCCAAATGCCTGTCCAGGAACAGCGCGCAGCCGGCTTCGTCCGCACCGGGACCCTGTGGGTCGGAGGGGATCAGCCCGTGCGCCATCGCGGTGATGGTGGCGGCCTCGGGCTCGGTGAAGAACAGCCAGGGGCCGGGAGCGACGTGCGGTGGCGGCGTGGCGACATTCGGCGCCCAGGGCAGCGCGCCCTGGATGGTGCGCGCTTCGCCCACAGACGGCAGGGCCAAGATGGAGGCTGCAAGCACGTGCCGGCGCTGGAGGAATGTGCTGCGAGCGGGCAACGGGGACGCGGCATTTTCGGTTTCGGGTTGACCGCCATCGGCGTCGGGCAGCCCGGTACCGCTGGTCGCCGAAGCGCGACGCGCAACCGGCTCCCGTGCGAGATCGGGCAGGGCATTCGGTTGGAGTTCTGAATCGCGAGCCAAGCTAACCTCCTGATGTCCGTGCGCTTCGTTAGTTTGATCCGCGCCGGGCACGGCAGTGTCGGAAACGACCCATGCGCCCAATGTCGGTACGAACGGCGCGGCCATGGTCGCCTTACAATCCGGGGCTGGTTGAGCTTGGCCATGCCCGGCAGCCTTCGCAGGCCCGTGTCGCATTGGATGGTCCTGCGGGAGGCCCTCGCCGTGCGTCTCTCCCGGATCTCGCCCAGGACGGCATCAGTCACGCCTCTCGTTTGAACACTCGGCCGCTGCGGCAGGTTGCATTCCGGAGTTGCGATAGGGGGGCATCGCAAATCGGCATCATGAGCCGCCCACTCTTAACGCGCCTCGTCTGCCCCGCCCGACGTGGAAGGCAGGCCGGTGATGCCCTACACCGACCCCAAGCAGAGCGTGGGGACCGGCCTGTCATGATGAACCGCCTGAGAGCCGCCCTAGAAACCCTGGGCGATGTGTTCTGGCTCAGACCCGCCTGCATCGTGGCGGCCGGGGTCATGTTGGGCGCGCTTGCCATCTGGGCCGAAGCGAGCACCGTTGGGACGGCACTGTCGTCGATCAGCTGGATCTACTCGGGTGGCGAGGCCGGGGCGCGCGCGCTGCTCGGCGCCGTCGCCTCATCCACGATCGGGGTCGCGGGCACGGTTTTCTCCATCACTGTCGCCGCGCTCTCACTGGCGTCAGGCCAGATGGGGCCACGCCTGCTGCGCAACTTTACCCGCGATGGCGGCAATCAGGTGGCGCTCGGAATCTTCCTCGGCACCTTCTCCTATTCGCTCGTTCTGTTGCGCAGCGTGAGATCGGCTGACGAAGGCGCCTTCATTCCGCATATCGGCATCACCGGGGCCATGCTGCTCGCCCTGCTCTGCGTCGGAACCCTGATCTGGTTCGTCCATCACATCGCCAACGGCATCAATGTAAATGTCGTGATCGACCTCGTGCACCAGGACCTGTCCCACGCCATCCTCGCATTGACGTCGGAGGTGGCGTCGATGTCGTCGCCGGCAGCGCCCGTGGCTGGCCCCCCGATCGCACTCGCCAAGGGCGGCTATCTCAGGACGGTCGTTGATGAGGCCCTGGCCGACTGGGCGGCCGGGCGGCGGACCGCGCTGAACATGCTGGTGCGCCCGGGCGGATACATCCAGCCGGGCCTGCCGGTGGCCGGAGTCGCCGATCCGATGGCTGCCGACGCGGGGCGGGTGGGACTGGCCGTCCCCCGCACCGGGGGGCCC
>JACMOG010000197.1 GCA_014378125.1 Vitreoscilla sp.
TCATCCTGCGACTGCGCGCAGGATGACGGCTTGGTCGTTGGATGACGGCATGGCGGCTGCCTCCGCTACCATTGACCCGATTCCCCAGGAGGCCCCCATGTCCGCCAAGACGCTTTACGACTTTTCCGCCACGTCCATACAAGGTCAGCCGGCCGACTTCGGCGCCCAGCGCGGCAAGGTCTTCCTGATCGTCAACACCGCCAGCAAGTGCGGCTTCACGCCGCAGTCCGGGGGCCTGGAGAAGCTGGCCGCCGACTACAAGGATCGCGGCCTGGTGATCGTGGGCTTCCCCTGCAACCAGTTTGGCCACCAGGATCCCGGCGCCAATTCGGAGATCGAGAGCTTCTGCCAGCTGAACTACGGCGTCACTTTCCCGATGATGGAGAAGGTGGACGTCAACGGCGCCAAGGCGCATCCGCTGTGGCAGTGGCTCAAGTCGGAGAAGCCCGGCGTGCTGGGTACCGAAGGCATCAAGTGGAACTTCACCAAGTTCCTGGTGGGCAAGGACGGCCACGTGGTCAAGCGCTTCGCCCCGACCGACGACCCGGACAAGCTGCGCGGCGACATCGACGCGGCGCTCGCCTCCTGAGCCGCGATCAGCCGGCCGCTGGCGCGGGCCAGCGCGCGATCTCCAGAGCTCGATAGCGCCGCACGATCCAGCCGCGCGCGGCCCATTGGGCCAGCCATTCGTTGGCCGTCTGGCGCGACACGTTGGCGCGCGTGGCCAGCTCCGACTGCGTGAGCGCCATCGCCCAGCGGGCGCCGATCGGCGTGGCCCGGCCCTCGCGGCGCAGGTGCTGCAGCGCGATGCACAGCCGCTCCTCGGCGCCGCGATGGCGCGCGGCCTCCAGCAGCTTCAGCGTGCCGTCGTGGCGTCGCGCGAACTCGCGCATCAGGGCGCGCGCGAAGCCGGGCACCTCGTCCATCAGCCACGCATAGGCCGCCGGCCCGATCACCAGCAGCTGCGTGGGCACCAGCGCGATCGCCTCGTAGGTGGACGGCAGGCCGGTGACGAACGAGGCCAGCCCGAAGGTGTTGCCGGCCTCCACGTTCTCCACCACCGACTGCTGGCCCTGCGCGTTGGAGAAGCGCGACTCGATGCTGCCCGCCAGCACGCCGAACAGCGCCGGCGTGGCGTCGCCCTGGGCGAACAGCGTCACGCCCGCCGCGACACGGCGCGTACGCAGGCGCGATTCGGCCTCGGCCCACTGGCGCTCGCTCCAGCGAACGTCCGGAAAGTTGAGGTCGAACAGCGCACGCACTTCGGGATGCATGCCCACATTGTCGGGTAGTTGACAATCTGGCCCGCGCCGCCGATCTACGCTCGGCGCATCGACACTCGTGCTTCCGCCGCCATGACTTCCGAACACGACCCCGCCGTGGTCGCCGCGCTCCAGCAGCAGTTCGCCGCGTTCGCCGCGAACGCGTTCCAGGACGACCCGCTGTACCGCGCGCTGGCCGGCGTCGCGGCGCGCCGCCCCGAGTGGGCCGGGCTGCTGGCCGCGACTTCCGTCCCGCAACGCATCCCGCTGCTGTGGCTGGCGGCGCTGCAGGATCGCGTGCTGGCGTTGGTGGACGCCGGCGAGCGTCCACCGCTGGCCGACTACTACGCGAGCGTGGGCCCGGCCCGCGCGCCGGACGCCGCGCTGGAGGCGCACCTGGGCGAGTTCATCGAGCGCCAGCGCGAGGCACTCGTCCACGCCATCGCCACGCGCACCACGCAGACCAACGAGATCGGCCGCTGCGCCGTCCTCTGGCCGGTGCTGAAGCAACTCGTCGAGACCACCGGCCGACGCCGCATCGCGCTGCTGGACGTGGGCTGCAGCGCAGGCCTGAACCTGGGCGTGGATCGCTGGCGCTACCGCTACGTCGACGACGGCACCGGCGCGACGCTGGGCACGACGCCGCCCGAGCGCGACCCGCGCGCGCCCGAGATCGCGTGCCGCGTGCTCGCGGGCACCCGCCCTCAGGCGAAGGCGGTGCCCGAGATCGTGTCGCGCCGGGGCATCGACCTGCACCCCATCGCCGTCGACGACCCGGCCGCGGTGCGCTGGCTGCGCGCCTGCCTGTGGCCGCACGACGCCGAGCGCCGCGAGCGCTTCGACGCGGCCGTGGCGATCGCCCGCACGCAACGCTGGACGCTGTCCGCCACCACGGATGCCGCGGCGAGCATCGGCCACTGGCTGCGCGGCGTGCCTGCCGACGCCCTGCCGGTGGTCTTCAACAGCTGGGTGCTTCGATACTTCGATGCCGACCTGCTGCGCCGGCACGTGGACGCCGTCCTGGGTGAGGTGCGCGAGCGCGGCGCGGTCTGGATCAGCGCCGAGGACCCCACGTTGTCGCGCACCTGGTGGCCCGACATGCCCGAGGTGGCGACGGCCCGCCTTGCCAACGCCACGGCGTGGACGGTGGCCCGGCCCGACGGCCACGGCGGCGTCGCCTGGCAACTGGCGGCCACCTCGCATGCCCATGGTCACTGGATGCAATGGCACTCCGACCGGGCCGGTGGTCGATAATCCGCCTTCCACTGAAGACGCGAGCCTTGCCCCATGTTCGAGCACATTGAACCCTTTGCCGGTGATCCGATCCTGTCGTTGAACGAGGATTTCCAGAAGGATCCGCGCCCCCACAAGATCAACCTGTCGATCGGCATCTACTTCGACGACGAGGGGCGCATCCCCGTGCTCGACTGCGTGAAGAAGGCCGAGGCGCAGCTGCTGGAGAAGGGCGGTGCCAAGCCCTACCTGCCCATCGAGGGCAACGCCGATTTCCGCCGCGCGGTGCAGACGCTGCTGTTCGGCGCCGGCTCGAAGGCGGTGGCCGAAGGCCGTGTGGCCACGCTGCAGACGGTGGGCTCCAGCAGCGCGCTGAAGGTCGGCGCCGACTTCATCAAGCGCTGGTTCCCCGACTCGAGCGTGTGGGTCAGCGATCCGACGTGGGACAACCACCGCTCCATGTTCGAGGGCGCGGGCATCAAGGTGTCCACCTACCCGTACTACGACGCGGCCACCGGCGGCCTGAAGTTCGACCCGATGCACGCCACGCTGTCCGAGCTGCCGGCGCGCAGCGTGGTGCTGCTGCACGCCTGCTGCCACAACCCCACGGGGGTCGACCTCACGCCGGTGCAGTGGGAGGCGCTGATCCCTGTCCTCGAGCAACGCCAGCTGCTGCCGTTCCTGGACATCGCCTACCAGGGCTACGGCGATGGCATCGACGAGGATGCGTTCGCCATCCGCGCGCTGGCCGACGCCGGGGTGCCGTTCTTCTGCGCCAACTCGTTCTCCAAGAGCATGAGCCTGTACGGCGAGCGCGCAGGCGGCCTCAGCGTGTGCTGCCCGACGGCCGCCGAGGCGAAGCTGGCGCTCGGTCAGCTCAAGGCCACGGTGCGCCGCAACTACTCGAGCCCGTCCATCCA
>JACMOG010000198.1 GCA_014378125.1 Vitreoscilla sp.
CATGAAGAAGCAGAAGGCCGCGGCCGAGGCCGCCGCCGCGGCGTCCGACGACGCCGACGCCGACAGCGTCGCGCCGGCCAAGGCCGAGAAGAAGAAGGAAAAAGGCGAGAAGCCGGTGTTCGTGCCCATGGATCCCTTCGTGGTGAACCTGGCCGACCACGAGGCCGACCGCTACGCCCAGATCGGCATCGTGCTGGAAGTGCCCGACGAGAAGGTGAGCGAGGAGATCAAGACCTACCTGCCCGCCATCCGCAACAACATCCTGCTGCTGCTGGCCCACAAGTCGTCCGCCGACCTGGCCGGCGGCGACGGCAAGGAGCTGCTGGCCCGCCAGATCCGCCGCGAGGCGCTGAAGGCCATGGGCGAGGAAGTCGACGACGACGAGGAAGTCGAAGCGGCGCCCGCGGCTGCCGAAGGCGCCTCCGCGGCCGCCGCGCCGCACAAGAAGAAAAAGAAGAAGAAGGGCCCCGTGGCCGTCGCCCCGATCCGCTCGGTGCAGTTCTCCAGCTTCATCATCCAGTAATCGCACGCACGACCCACCGATCGCAGCGCAGCCATGAACCAGCAGATCCTTTCGCAAGACGAAGTCGATGCCCTCCTGCAGGGCATCACCGGCGAGAGCCAGAAGCTCGAGACCGAAGAGCAGGCCGAAGGGAGCATCCGCAACTACGACCTGGCGAACCAGGAGCGGATCGTCCGCGGGCGCATGCCGACGATGGAAATCATCGGCGAACGCTTCGCGCGCAACATCCGCATCGGGCTGTTCAACTTCATCCGCAAGAGCCCCGAGGTGTCGATCAACGGCATCAAGGTGCAGAAGTACTCGGCGTTCCTGCGCGAGATCGTGGTGCCCACCAACTTCAACATCGTGTCGGTGCGACCGCTGCGCGGCTCCGGCCTGATCGTGTGCGACCCGAGCCTGGTGTTCGCGGTCATCGACGCGCTGTTCGGCGGCGTCGGCAAGTTCCACACGCGCATCGAGGGCCGCGACTTCTCGCCCACCGAGCAGCGTGTGATCCAGCGCCTGGTCGACTGCATCATCACCGAATACCGCAACGCGTGGCAGGGCATCTACCCGCTGGACCTCGAGTACCAGCGCTCGGAGATGCAGCCCCAGTTCGCCAACATCGCCACGCCCAGCGAGATCGTCGTCGCCTCCAGCTTCACGCTGGAAGTGGGCGAGACCTCGGGCTCGGTGCATTTCTGCATTCCGTACTCCACGCTGGAGCCGATCCGCGACGTCCTCTACTCGACGATCCAGGGCGACGCGGTCGAGCCCGATCGCCGCTGGGTCAACCTCCTGAAGGCGCAGATCCAGTCGGCCGAGGTGGACCTGGTGGCCGAGCTGGGCACCGCGCCGGCCACGGTGGAGCAATTGCTGTCGTTCAAGCCCGGCGATTTCGTCGAGCTGGACCTGGAGAAGATGATCCAGGCCAAGGTCGACGGTGTCCCGGTGTTCGACTGCCACTACGGCACGTCCAGCGGCAAGTACGCGATCAAGATCGATCGTTTGTTGACCAGCTCGAACATGAGCTGGCTGGGAGAAGGCAATGGCAGCTGAAGAGATGAGTGACGACGACGCGATGGCCGCCGAGTGGGCAGCCGCGCTGGCGGAGTCCAAGCCCGAAGTGGGCGGCCTGAGTGGCCAGGTGCAGACCGAGACGGTGGCGCCTGCCAACTTCACCAACTTCGCGTCGACGGAAGGGATCAGCGGGGCCGGCAACGACCTCAACATGATCCTCGACATCCCGGTGCAGCTGACCGTGGAGCTGGGCCGCACGCGCATCCCCATCAAGCCCATCCTGCAGCTGGCGCAGGGCTCGGTGGTCGAACTCGACGCGCTGGCCGGCGAGCCGATGGACGTGCTCGTGAACGGCTTCCTCATCGCCCAGGGCGAGGTGGTAGTCGTCAACGACAAGTTCGGCATCCGCCTGACCGACATCGTCACGCCCAGCGAACGCATGCGCCGCTTGAGCCGGACCTGATCCTGGTGCAGGATACCCGGGCCGGTGTCGCCGGCCCACGCTTCCGTGCCTCGATGCACTGGTCGACAAAGAGAAACCCTTGATGACTACTTCCCTGATGCCACTGATGGCATTCCTGTTCGTGATCGCGATGATCCCCGTCGCGCTCTGGCTCATGAAGCGCGCCGGCATCGGCGGCGGCGCCCCGGCGGGCAGCGTGCTGCGCCACGTGGCGCAGCTGAGCCTGGGCACGTCGCAGCGCGTGACCGTCGTCGAGATCGCCGTCGGCGCCGAGCGCCACTGGCTCGTGCTGGGCATCACCGGCGAGCGCGTCACGCAGCTCGCCAGCTATCCCGCCCCCGACATCGCGCAGTCCGCGTCCGCGCCGGCGCACGCCGCCGCGGTGAACCAGCTGATCGCCCGCTGGCGCGGCGTGATCGGCCCGCAGGGGAGTTCGCGCGATGACCGGTAAGCGCCTCCTCAAGTTCGCCGCGGCCGCGGCGCTGCTGTGCCTGCCCGCCGCGGCCGCGTTCGCGCAGGTGGCGCCCGTGGCCGGCCCCAGCCTGCCGCTGCTGGTGGGCGCCAACGGCGGCGGCTCCAGCTTCTCGGTGCCCATCCAGACGCTGCTGTTCTTCACGGCGCTGTCGTTCCTGCCGGCGATCCTGCTGATGATGACGGGCTTCACCCGCATCGTGATCGTGCTGTCGCTGTTCCGCCAGGCCATCGGCACGCAGGCCGCGCCGCCCAACCAGGTCATCACGGGGCTGTCGTTGTTCCTCACGTTCTTCGTGATGTCGCCCACCATCGACAAGGTCTACGCCCAGGCCTGGGCGCCGTACCAGGCCAACCAGATCAGCTTCACCGACGCGCTCGACAAGGGCCAGGTGCCGATGCGCGAGTTCATGCTCAAGCAGACGCGCCAGTCCGACGTGCAGCTGTTCGCCAAGCTGGCCAAGCTGCCGCCCGACGTCAAGGGCGACGCCGTGCCGTTCAAGGTGCTGGTGCCGGCCTTCGTGGCCAGCGAGTTGAAGACGGCGTTCCAGATCGGCTTCCTGATCTTCATCCCGTTCCTCATCATCGACATGATCGTGGCCAGCGTGCTGATGTCGCTGGGCATGATGATGCTGTCGCCCGTGCTGGTGGCGCTGCCGTTCAAGCTGATGCTGTTCGTGCTGGCCGACGGCTGGAACCTGCTGCTGGGATCGCTGGCCGCGAGCTTCGCGACGTAGGGCCGGTTCTCCGGTCTTTTCCGACGCTCATGCCGGCGCCAGGCCGGCAACATGACGCTCATCCCACAACGCCAGGAACCGCACCCTCATGGATGCCGCACAAGTCTTCTCCATCGGCCAGCAAGCCCTCTACACGCTGCTGACCGTCGCTGCCCCGGTGCTGCTGGCCGTTCTCGTGGTGGGCATCCTGGTGAGCATCTTCCAGGCCGCCACGCAGATCAACGAGGCCACGCTCACGTTCGTGCCCAAGCTGCTGGCCGCGGTCGCCGTGATGGGCGTCGCCGGTCCGTGGATGCTGACCTCGCTGGTCGAGTACCTGCGCGGCGTGCTGCTGTCCATTCCCTCGGCGGCGGGCTGACCCTCCCGCGCACGCGATGATCTCGCTCAGCGAAGACCAGATCATGGCCTGGCTCACGCCGGTGCTGTGGCCGTTCATCCGCGTGCTGGCGCTGTTCTCGTCGATGCCCGTGCTGGGCCAGCGCAACGTGCCCATCCGCGTGCGTATCGCGCTGTCGTTCTTCATCGCCCTCGGCGTGGCCGGCACCGTGGCCCCCACCGCGGCGGCCAACGTGCCGCTCGACTCGCCCGCCGCCATCCTGCTGGTGGTGCAGCAGGTGCTCATCGGCCTGTCGCTGGGCTTCGCGGTGCGCATCATCTTCACCGCCATCGAGTTCGCCGGCGAGATCATCGGCCTGCAGATGGGCCTGAACTTCGCCGGCTTCTTCGACCCCGCCACGGCGCAGCAGGCCACCGCCACCAGCAGCCTGTTCTCCACGATGGTGGCCTTCCTGTTCATCGCGATGAACGGCCACCTGCTGGTGATCGAGGCGGTGGTGCAGAGCCTCGTGGCGTTCCCGGTGTCGTCCGAGCCGTTCGCGTTCCTGCACGCCGTGCGGCCCGAGACCTGGGGCGCCGAGATCTTCCGCCTCGGCCTGTGGATCGCGCTGCCGCTGATCGCCATGCTGCTGTTCGTCAACATGATGCTGGGCATCATCGCCCGCGTGGCGCCGCAGATCAGCATCTTCTCGGTGGGCTTCCCCATCACGATGGGCGTGGGCCTGGTGGGCGTGATGTTCACGCTGCCGTTGCTGCAGGGGCCGTTCACGGCGGCGCTGGAGCAGATGTTGACGTTGTTCCGCTAGCGGAACAACGTCATCCTGCGCGCAGTCGCAGGATCCCGCGCAAGACATCATCCTGCGCGCAGTCGCAGGATCCACGCCGGCGAACGACGTCCCCTCGGGGGTGGATCCGGCGACTGCGCACAGGATGACAAGCCTTCGCAACACGCGCAGAGGCACTCGCTACACTCTCGCGCTCTGCCACGAGCACCGCGCACATGCCGTCTCCCGCGACGCCTCCCACCGCCCTGATCGACTTCCGCTCGCCCGACGTCGGCGTGGCGCCACTGCGCCTCGCGTTCGGCGCCCCGCGCGAACGCCTGCGCGCGATGACGCTCGCCGACGTGGCGCCGCTGCTCGCCCGCGTGGACGCGCTGTCGCGTGGCGGCGCGTGGTGCGTGGGACATCTCTGCTACGAAGCGGCCGCGGCATTCGATCCCGCGTTCGAGACGCACGCCCCCGCCGATCCCACGCGCCCGCTCGCCGCCTTCGCCGTCCACGACGCACCGCTGGGGTCCGTCGCCTTCGGCCCCGGCCCCGACGCCGACCCCCACGCCGGTGCCAGCGTCCAATGGACGGACGGCCCGCAGCGGGCCACCTTCGACGCCACCATCGCCGCGATCCTGCGCGCCATCGCCGACGGCGAGGTCTACCAGGTCAACGCCACCGCGCCGCTCACGGGCCACATGCAGGG
>JACMOG010000199.1 GCA_014378125.1 Vitreoscilla sp.
CTTCTTCGCGGCCTCCGAGCTCTGGCAGACGCTGCGGCTGAAATACATGCTGGTGCTGACGTTCTCGGCGGCCGCAGCGGTGGTCGCGTCGCACTGGCGCGTCGGAACCGCCACCACGCCGCCGTGGCGCGCATTCGGATGGCTGAGGTCGTTCGGCCGCCTCAGCTACGAGATCTACCTGACCCACATGTTCGTGGTCTGGCTCGTCGTTGACCGCTTCACGGCCGCCGGCTCCGACCTGCGCCTGGGCCTCGCCTGGTACCCACCGATCCTGGCGGGCGCCTGGGCGCTGGGATGGGTCGTGGAACGCGTCTTCTCGGCGCCGCTCGCGCGCGCCATCGTCGGCGCACGCGCGTCTCGCGTGCCCGCGCACGCCGGCACGCTGGCGGCAAGGATCTCGTCATGAACCTGAGGATCGTCATCGCTGTCGCGGTCGCGGTCGGGCTGGCCGCGGCGGCCTGGTTCTATCGCGGCTCGGCGCCGCTGGCCGGCGCGGCGCGTGCCGTGGCCCTGCCGGCCGACGATTCGCTGCCGCCGTCACTGCAGGCCGCCGGCGTGCACAAGTGCGTGGGCAGCGGCGGCACGCGCTACCTGGACGGGCCGTGTCCCGCGGGCACCCGCGAGGTCGAGGCGACGCACGGCACGATGACGGTGACGTCGTTCCCGAAGCCGCCAGCCGCGCCGTCATCGCTCGCGTCGTCGTCGCTGGGCGGCCCCGTCGTCAAGCCGATCGATCCGGAGGAGCGCGACCGGCTGCGCGACAAGGCGATCGAGGACGCGGCGAACCGGCGCTAGGCTCCTCGCTCCGTCATCCTGCGACTTCGCGCAGGATGACAAGGGCCGCGGTCTACGTCGCCGAAATCGCGTCCAGCAGCTCCGTCTCCACCTGGATCTGCAGCCGGTTGTTCTGCAGTGCCGCGCCGTCCACGAGGAAGGTGTCTTCCACGCGTTCGCCCAAGGACGACACCTTGGCGAGCTGCAGGTTGATGCGGTACTGCGCCAGCACGCGGGCCACCGCGTAGAGCAGGCCGGAGCGGTCGCTGGTGCTGATGGACAGCAGCCAGCGCTGCGCGCGCTCGTCGGGGCGCAGCGACACGCGCGGCACCACCGGGAACGACTTCACGCGGCGCGACACGCGGCTGGAGCGCGGCGTGGGCAGCGGGCCGGTGGACGCGGCGGCCAGCGCGGCCTGGTGCTCCACCAGCGAGATGAGGTCGCGGTAGCCGGCCGGGCCGTCGTCTTCGTACGCCGGGTTGACCACCTGGAAGGTGTCGAGCGCGTAGCCGGCGTTGGTGGTGTGGATCTTGGCGTCCTGGATGGAGAAGCCGGCGCCGTCGAAGTAGCCGCAGATGCGCGCGAACAGGTCGGAGCGGTCGGGCGAGAACATCAGCACCTGCAGGCCTTCGCCCAGCGGCGACGGGCGCGCGCGCACCACGGGGATCGTGGTCTCGATGTGGCGCCAGAGCGAGCGCGCGTGCCAGGCGAGCTCGTTCGGGTCGTGGCGGGCGAAGTAGCTGGGATCGAGCTGCTTCCA
>JACMOG010000200.1 GCA_014378125.1 Vitreoscilla sp.
CACGCCCGACCAGCAGGCCAAGCTGCAGGCCGAGTTCAAGACGCTGCTGATCCGCACCTACGCGGGCGCGCTCACCAAGGTCAACGCACAGACCTCCATCGAGCTGAAGCCCACGCGCTCGGCCCCGGACGACTCCGACGTGACCGTGCGCACCAACGTCAAGGGCAACGGCGATCCGATCGAGATCGACTACAAGCTCGAGAAGCTGCCGGCCGACTGGAAGATCTTCGACGTCAACGTCCTGGGCGTGTGGCTGGTCGACCAGTACAAAAGCAGCTTCGCGCAGCAGATCGCGTCCGGCGGCATCGACGGGCTGATCAACACGCTGGTCGCCAAGAACAAGGCACCGGCCGCCAAGTGATGAGCGCGACGGGCCCGATGACCTCGCTGCCGGCCAGCCCCACGTTGAAGGACGCGCAGGCGGTGCTCGAATCGCTGCGCCAGGCCTTCCCCGCCGACACCGGCGAGGTGTGGCGCATCGACGCGGCGCCCGTCACCCAGCTCGACACGTCGGCGCTGGCGGTGTTGCTCGAATGCTCGCGCATCGCCGCCGCCGGCAAGCGCAAGCTGCAGATCGTGAACGCGCCCGCGCGCATGAGCGACCTGGCACACCTGTACGGCGTCGACGGCCTGCTGGGCGTCGAGGTGGCCGAGTTCAAGCCGGCGGCCAACGTCGGCGAGTCGAAGCCGGGCGAGATTCCGGTCGTGCCGATCCTTCGCTGACGCTTCGGGCACCTACTCGGGCGTGGCGTAGCGCCTTGCCCGGAGGTTGCGCTTGATCTCCTGCAGCGTGGGCCGCAGGCCCTGTCCGAGCCGCAGCGCGACGCCGGTGGTCAGGATGTCGATGATCATCAGGTGCAGCATGCGCGACACCATCGGACTGTAGCGGTCGAAGTCCTCGGGATGGTCGGCGGCCAGCAGGATCTGCGAGTTGGACTGCGTCAGCTGGGCGAGCGGCGACGCGCTGGCCGTGATGACGATCAGCGTCGCGCCCTTCTTGCGCGCGATGTCGGCCACGTCGATCAGGTCGCGGCTGCGGCCCGAGTTGCTGATGATGACGGCGCAGTCGCCCGCGCCCAGCATCGTGGCGCTCATCACCTGCACGTGGCCGTCGCTGCTGGCCGAGGTGTTCACGCCCAGGCGGAAGAACTTGTGCTGCGCGTCCTGCGCGACGATGCCGGAGTTGCCGACGCCGTAGAACTCGATGCGCTTCTTCTCGAGACCGGCTTGCGTCAATGCGCCGATGGCACGCTCGAACGCGTGCCCCTGCGCGTTGTTGCGGTACTTGAGCATCGCGCTGACCGCGTTGTCGATGACCTTGACGATGAGCTCGCCCGGCCCGTCGTCCTCGTCCACCGAGCGGTGCACGAAAGGCACGCCTTCGTTGACGGTGCCGGCCAGCTTCAGCTTGAAGTCGGCCAGGCCGTCGTAGCCCACGCTGCGGCAGAAGCGCACCACCGTCGGCTTGGATACGTGCGACCGCTCCGCCAGCTCTCCCACCGGCGTCGACGCGAAGCCGCGCGGATCGCTGAGCACGAGCTTGGCCACCCGCTGTTCGGCGGGCGGCAGTGCCGGGATGGACGCGCGGACGCGCTCGAGCATCGTCATGGGAGGACGCTCACTCTTCTTCCGCCCACGCGAAGCCGTCGCGCGCGATCAGCGAGCTGGCGGCCGCAGGGCCCCAGCTGCCCGAGGCGTACGAACGCGGGCCGTCGGTGTCGGCCGCCCACGCGTCCAGGATCGGACCCACCCAGCGCCACGCCTGCTCCTGCTCGTCGCTGCGCACGAACAGGTTCAGGCGACCGGCGATCGCATCGAGCAGCAGGCGTTCGTAGGCGCCCACGCGGTCGGTGGGGAACGCCTTGTCGAAGTCCAGGTCGAGCGACACGGTGCCCAGTTGCTCGGCCGAGCCCGGCGTGCCCAGGCCGCCCTTGGCCGCCTGCAGCGTCAGCTCCAGGCCGTCCTCGGGCTGCAGCTTGATGATCAGCTGGTTGGCGCGGTTGGGGCCGGCGAAGATCGGGTGCGGCACGGGACGGAAGTTGATGACGATCTGCGCGTCGCGCGCCGCCAGTCGCTTGCCGGTGCGGATGTAGAACGGCACGCCGGCCCAGCGCCAGTTCTGCACCTCGGTGCGCAGCGCCAGGAAGGTCTCGGTGTGGCTGTTCTTGGGCACCTTCACCTCGTCGAGGTAGCCCGGCACCGCGCGGCCGTCGATGTTGCCGGCGCGGTACTGGCCGCGCACCACGTCGCGCGCCACGCTCTCGCGCGTGAACGGCTTGAGCGAGCGCAGCACCTTCAGCTTCTCGTCGCGGATGGCATCGGCGTCGTTGGTGGCCGGCGGCTCCATCGCGATCATCGTGAGCAGCTGCAGCGCGTGGTTCTGCACCATGTCGCGCAGCGTTCCGGTGCGGTCGTAGAAGTCGCCGCGGGTGCCCACGCCCAGCGACTCGGCCAGCGTGATCTGGATGTTGGCGATGCTTTCGCGACGCCACAGCGACTCGAACAGCGCGTTGCCGAAGCGCAGCGCCATCAGGTTCTGCACCGACGGCTTGCCCAGGTAGTGGTCGATGCGGAACGCCTGCTTC
>JACMOG010000201.1 GCA_014378125.1 Vitreoscilla sp.
CGGCGCCCCACCCACAGCGCGGCCAGCATCAGCAGCACGAGGTTGCCTACGCTGAGATAGAGGCCCGGCGAATAGAACCGGTCCAGCGGCGCGATGAGGGCCTTGGACACGTCGATCGGCGCGAGGAAATACAGCGCCGCGATCAGCAGGCGCCGCGGCTGGCGCCGCCACGCCAGCCACCCGCCGATGGCCAGCAGGCCGATGACGCCCACGCCCACCGCCGACGAATCGCCGCTCACCGCCGCGGCCACCACCAGCGCGCCGATGGCCGCCGCCAGCCCCCAGGCAAGCGGCTCCGCGAGCCGGGCCCAGGTCGTCATCGCGCTCAATCGCCGCCCAACCAGCGGGGAATCGGTCGGGGGCGGTGGTTCAGCACCATGCCGGCCATCCTGTCGGGCCCGATGTTCGCGTCGGCCAGCGCCTGCTGCGCCGCGTGGCGCGAGGTGTGGCGCGAGTCCACCACCAGCACCACGGCGTCGACCTCGGCCAGCAGCGCGCCGCACGCATCGAGCGACGGCGCGTCGAGCACCGTCAACGCGAAGCCGGCGCGCAGGGCCATCAGGCCCTTGCGCACGGCGTCGGGCCGGTACAGCAGCGAGGCCTGCGCCAGCACGCCGCGGCCCAGGCGCCACAGGCGGTCGGGACCGGCGCCGGCGGGCGCGAGGCCCTGCAGCGAGCCGAGCGTCATGATCTCGGAGAAGCCCGACGCGCCGCGCGCGAAGACGTCGGTGCCGGCCGGCGGCGTGTCGAACGCGGCGTCCACCCAGACGACGTCGCCTTCCTGTTGCTCGGCCAGCGCGTGCGCCAGGCCTTGCGCGACAAAGCTCTTGCCTTCGCCGGCACGGGCGCTGCTGACGAGGACGACGCGGCCGGACATCGCGGGCGCGCCGGCGCCGCCGTCCGGCTGGCGCGGCGGTCCGTGGTGACGGGTGAGATGGTCCAGCACACCGAGGCCGATGCGCGTGAACAACGTGGGGTCGTGAACGATCTTCATGCGAGCTCCGCCGCGGCGGCGACGTCGTGCGTCACCGGGGGCGGTCCAAAATACGAATTCCTGGCCTTGGCCGACAGCGTGGGGATGGCGCCGAGCACCGGCACGCCGAGCGCGCGCCCCGCCTCCCGAGACGAGCGCATGCGGTCGCCGCCCAGCTCGCGCAACGCGGCCAGCAGCAGGCCCAGCAGCAGCCCGGCCACCGGGCCCAGCAGCGCGACGATCTTCTTTTTCTTGCCCTCGGCCGCCGTGGGATGGTCGGGCGCGTCGATGATCACGCGGCTCTCGGCCTCGGTGGGGTTCAGGCGCAGGTACAGGTCGATCTGGTCGAGCTTGCGTTGCAGCTCCACATAGCGTTCCTGGGCGAGCTGGCGTGCGCGCTCGAGGCGATTCAGTTCGGCCTCCAGCTGCGTGTTCTCGCGCACCGTCCTGGCCAGGCGTTGCTGCGATCCGGCGAGCTGCGTGCGCAGGCTGCGCACGTTCTCGGCGTCGTCGGTGTAGAGCTGGCGCGCCTCGTCCAGGCGCAGCTGCAGATCCAGCGTCTGCGCCTTCAGCGCGGCCACCACGGGCGTCGCGCCGCCGGTCGCGGCGATGTCGGGGCTGAGGTCCAGCTTGAGGCCGCCCTCGGTGGCGGCGTAGGCGTTGCCCACGCGGCCGGCGGCGGCGGCCGGGGCGCCCACGTCGCCCGCGGCGCGGCCCGTGGCGCCGCCGTCCTGCACCAGCAACGTGACGATGCGGTCTTCCGACTGGCGCAGGTCGTCCTTGGCCTGCGCGAGCTTGGTCTCGATCAGGCGCGACGTGGTCTCGCCGAGGCGGCGGTTCTGCTGCGCGCCGAGCTGCAGGTAGTTGTCGAGGAACGACTGCAGCGCCTTGGGCGCGAGCGCCGGGTCGGTGCAATCGAACTTCACCTCGATCACGTTGGACGAGGTGTCGGCCGTCTTGGAGCGCAGCGGTTCCACCGACACGCCGTCCAGGAACAGGTCGATCGTCTTCGCGCGGCCGTCGGGTGCGCTGGCCGGCGTGGCCGGCTCGCTGTCCGGCCGCGGCCTGGCCGGGCCGCCGTGCACCAGCTGGCCGTCGACGATGGCGTACTTCTCGACCACGGCCTGCGCGTTGGTGCGCGTGAGCATCAGCTCGATCTCGGTCTCGATCTTGCGATTGACCGGATCGGGATACGGCGTCTCGCGATAGGCCGCGATGCCCGAGAGGAACGACGGCGAGCCCTGCTGCTCGGTCTGCACCCACACCTTGGCGGTGGAGGTGTAGACGCGCGGCTGGCGCAGGTAGAGCGCCACCGAGGCCGCGGTGCCCACCAGGGCGCACACGGCGATCAGGCCGGCCTGGCGATACAGCACGGCCACCAGGTCGCGCACGGTGCGCGGCGCGGCGGCGCGCGGCTCGCTCGGGGGAAACAGGGTCGAGTGGCTCATCGGATGAGGGAGCTGCTGGAGCTCAGGTCGTAGACGAAGCCGAACGAGCTGTTCTTGAGGGGCGGCAACAGTCCCAGGACTTGCTGGATGCGATCGCCCGCCAGCGCCAGGTCGGACTTGGGCAGCACCACCACGTCGAAAGGCTGCAACGCGACGTCGCGATCGGGCTGGCGCGCGAAGTCGCGCGGCAGGTCGAGACGCAGCACCTGCACCGCGTCGGGCTGGCCGGGCGCGCCGGGGCCGCGGCGCAGC
>JACMOG010000202.1 GCA_014378125.1 Vitreoscilla sp.
GGCCTTCACGTCGATGGCCGCGTTCTCGCGCGCGCCCTGCAACGCGGCGCGCTGCTCGCCGGCCTCCACGCGGGCGCGTAGCGTGTCGGTCTGCAGCGTGTCGGCACTCGACTGCTCCTGCGCCAGCTTGGCGGCCAGGTCGGGGCTGGCGAGGGTGGCCAACACCTGGCCCTTCTTCACGCTGTCGCCCGCATGCACCTGCAACGTGACGGCGCCGGCCGCGGGCGCGAACAGCGTGGGGCTGAACGCGGCCACCACGCGACCCTCGGCCTGGATGTCGCGCACGAACGGGCCGCGGCTGACGTCGTCCAGGCCCAGCCGATCCAGGCTCACCGAGCCGCCGGTGCCCAGCATCTGGCGTGCGTGCGGCAGGCTCCACGCGCCGAGCGCGACGACGGCCACCACCGCGGCGGCAACGACCAGGCGGCGGCGTCGGGGCGGTCGGGCGAGAACGGTGTCCTGCGAGGAGGTGTCACGAATCATGGAGTCTGTCCGGGCGGTGCGCGGGGAACGCGCTGTCCGGCTTCATGTTTGCAACGACCGTGCCAGGCCGGCGCGGCGCCTCGTTTCCTTTCGAATCAACGACTTGCGTCGTCTCTAGCGCGCCGGCAAGGTGTCCGCGGACACTCGCGGACAGCCTTCGCGGACATCAGAACAGGCTCGCTCCGATGTTGATCAGTAGCGCCAGCACCGTGGTGTTGAACAGGTAGGCCAGGATGCAGTGCAGCGATCCGATTCGGCGCATCGGCTTGGTCACGAACGACACGTCGGCCGTCTGGCCCGAGGTGCCGATCACCGCGGAGAAGTAGAAGAAGTCGCCGTAGTCGGGATCGGGATCGTCGGGGAAGGCCAGGCCCGGCTTGTGGCCGTGGCAGGCGGCCATGTAGTAGTCGTGCGCGTAGTGCAGGGTGAACATCAGCTGGATGAAGCTCCACGACGACATCACCGTGAGGCCCGCCAGCGCGACATGGGCCTCGCGTTGCCAGCCGTGCAAATCCTTCACCACCGCCAGCTCGAAGGCGATCGCCACCAGGCTCGCGATGGCCGCGATCACGGTCAGGCCCAGGATCATGTACTTGCCGTCGTCCTGCAACTGCGCGCGATGGCGCATGTGGCCCGTCGACGAGCGGATCATCATCGCGGCCGCCAGCACCACGTACGTCCAGGCGCCCACGTTCCAGGCGACGAGCCAGCGCGTGATGGGCTGCGACGCGAACGAGTGCGGCAGCAGCAGGCCGGTGGCCAGGCCCAGCAGCATCACGATGAACAGCCGCGGCCGCACCCTGAACACATGGACGAGGCGTTTCAACGGACGATTCATGGACGACCCTGGCAAGTGGCACGCCGAACGGCGCTTGGCCGCATTGTCCGACGCGCGCGCCACGCCCTGGCGGCAAGCTGACGCCGTGCTTGCACGCCATGCGACGATGCGTGCCACGGCGGGCTTGTGCCTTGCCGGGTTCGCCGTTCACCCACCGGAGCCCCCTGACATGAGCAAGCTGCTGCTTCCCTACCTCGCGATCGTCGTCACGATGATGGTGCTGGACGTGATCTGGATCGGCGGCATCGCGCGCCCGCTGTACAACAAGGGCATCGGCCACCTGATGGCCGAACAGCCCAACTTCGTCGCCGCCGTCGTGTTCTACCTGCTGTTCGCGGTCGGCGTGATGGCCTTCGTGGTGCTGCCGCGCGCGCCCGGCGACTGGCAGATGGCCGCCGCGTGGGGCGCGGCGTTCGGCTTCATGACGTACATGACCTACGACCTCACCAACATGGCCACGCTGCGCGACTGGCCGCTGGGGCTGTCGTTCATCGATACGGCGTGGGGTTGCCTGGCGACCGGGCTGGCGGCGACGGCGGGCAAGCTGGTGGCGGACAAGGTGGGCTGAGGGCGGCCGAGCCCCGGCCGGACCGACCTGCGGCGCCTTGGTAGCAGCGCCCGGCCATGGAGCACCCGCGAACGCCAACCCCTGTGATTTCATACAGAATGGCGCCCATGACCCACCCGATGCCCCGCGTGATCGCGCACCTCGACATGGACGCCTTCTACGCGTCCGTCGAGCTGCTGCGCTATCCGATGATCCGCGGGCTGGCCGCGGTGGTGGGCGGCGGACGGCGCCACACGCCGGTGCCGCAGGCCGACGGCACGCTCAGGTTCGCCACGCTGGAGGACTACGCCGGCCGCGGAGTGGTCACCACCCCCACCTACGAGGCGCGCGCCTTCGGCGTGTTCTCGGGCATGGGCATGATGAAGGCCGCCGCGCTGGCGCCGCACGCCATCCTGCTGCCGATGGACTTCGACAGCTACCGGCTGTACTCGCGCAAGTTCAAGGCCGCGGTGGCCGAGCTCGCGCCGGTGATCGAGGATCGCGGCATCGACGAGATCTACATCGACCTCACCGACATTCCCGGCATCCGCGACACCATCGGCCACGACCCGCTGGGCGGCGTGCGCGCGTTCGCCCACGAGCTGAAGAACAACGTGCACCGTGCCACGGGCCTCACCTGCTCGGTAGGCGTCACGCCCAACAAGCTGCTGTCCAAGATCGCGTCGGAGCTCGACAAGCCCAACGGCCTCACCGTACTCACGACGGAGGACATTCCCACGCGCATCTGGCCGCTGCCCGTGCGCCGCATCATCGGCACCGGGCCGAAGGCCGGGGCGCGGCTCGACGCGGTAGGCACCCACACCATCGGCGAACTCGCCGCGCGCGACATGGCATGGCTGGTGCAGCACTTCACCGTCAACACGGCGCAGTGGCTGCACGACGTGTCGCGCGGCATCGACGACCGCCCGGTGGTCACCAGCAGCGAGCCGGTGTCGATGAGCCGCGAGACCACCTTCGACCGCGACCTGCACGCCAAGCGCGATCGCGCGGAGCTGGGCGACGTCTTCACGCAGCTGTGCACGCAGGTGGCCGCCGACCTCACGCGCAA
>JACMOG010000203.1 GCA_014378125.1 Vitreoscilla sp.
CGAGGAGATCGAGGAGCTCACCAACCCCAAGGTCAAGGCCGGCAAGAAGGCGCTCAGCGCCGATCAGCTGCAGCTCAAGGCCACCATCCTGGCGGTGCTCGACGCCGCGCGCGACGAGTCCGATCGCAACGCGCCGGTGCGCCTGGTGTTCGAGCCCAAGAGCCGCACGATCGCGCCGCAGGAGCTCATCAACGCGCTGCTGACGCACACCAGCCTCGAGAGCTCGGCGTCCATCAATCTCACGATGATCGGCGGCGATGGCAGGCCCACGCTCAAGAGCCTGCGCCAGATCCTCACCGAGTGGATCTTCTTCCGCCAGCACACGGTCAAGCTGCGCACCGAGCATCGCCTGGCCAACGTGCTGGCGCGCATCCATATCCTCGAGGGTCGGCAGCTGGTGCTGCTCAACATCGACGAGGTGATCCGCATCATCCGCGAGAGCGACGAGCCCAAGCCCGCGTTGATGCATGCGTTCGGCCTCACCGAGATCCAGGCCGACGACATCCTCGACATCCGCCTGCGCCAGCTGGCGCGTCTCGAGTCGATCAAGATCGAGAAGGAACTGGCCGAGAAGCGAGAGGACGCGCGCAAGTTGGAGGACATCCTGTCCAGCCCCGCGGCCCTGAAGCGCACGGTCATCAAGGAGATCGAGGCCGACGCCAAGGCGCACGGCGACGATCGCCGCACGCTGATCCAGGCCGAGAAGCGCTCGGTCATGGAAGTGAAGATCGTCGACGAGCCCGTGACGGTGGTGGTCAGCCTCAAGGGCTGGGTGCGCGCCATGAAGGGGCAGGGCCACGACGCCGCGGGCTTCGCGTTCAAGTCGGGCGACGGCCTGTACGGCACGTTCGAGTGCCGCACGGTCGACACGCTGCTGGTGTTCGGCACCAACCAGGGCGGCACGGGCCGCGTCTACACGGTGGCGGTCGGCGCGCTGCCCGGCGCGCGCGGCGATGGCACGCCCATCACCACGCTGATCGACCTCGAGTCGGGCACGCAGCCGCTGCACTACTTCGCCGCCACCGCCGATGCCACGCTGCTGCTGGCCAATACCGGCGGCTTCGGCCTGCTGGCCAAGGTGGGCGACATGACCAGCCGGCAAAGGGGCGGCAAGAGTTTCCTGAGCCTCGACGACAAGGATCGGCTGCTGCCGCCGGTGCCCGTGCAGCCCACGCACACGCAGGTGGCCTGCCTCAGCCTGAGCTCGCGCCTGCTGGTGTTTCCGCTCGACGAGCTCAAGCTGCAGTCCAACGGCGGCAAGGGCCTCACGCTGATGGACGTCGACGCCAAGGATCCGCTGGTGTCCATCGCCACCTGCGCCAACGCCGTCAAGGTGCTGGGCACGGGTCGTGGCGGCAAGGCCAAGGAAGAAGACCTGAAGGGCGCGACGCTCGCCTCGCACGCGGGCAAGCGCGCGCGCAAGGGCAAGACGATCGACGCGGCCATCAAGGGCCAACGCGTCATCGCGCTCTGAGCTACTCGCGAACCCAATCCTTGAATTCGGCCCAGTTGTAGTGCATCTGCGCCGCCAGCATGCCGGCCTTGCCCCACACCCGGTCGAGGCCGTAGTGGGCGAAGGCGGCGGGGATCGGCCTGCCGGCCGCGATGGCGTCGGCCAGCAGCTCGCCAGCGGCCGTGGTGGGGCCCACGCCGTGGCCGCCGAAGCCCAGCGCGTGCCAGCAGCCGTCGGGCAGGCGGCCGATCTGCGCCATCTGGTGGCGCGCGTAGCTCATCAGGCCGCCCCACGCGTAGTCCACCTTCACGTCGCGTAGCTCGGGATAGACCTTGAGCATGTCGCGCTTGAGCAGCCGCGCGATGGGCTCGGCCCCGCGATCGAGGATGGAGATGCGGCCGCCCCACAGGATCCGGGTGTCGGGCAGCGCGCGGTAGTAGTCGAACGAGAAGCGCGTGTCGTAGAGGGCGGCGCGGCCGGGGATCGACGCCTTCAGCGCATCGCCCAGCGGCTCGGTGGCCATCACGTAGGTGGCGATCGGCAGCATCGCGCGCTCGAGCGGCGCCGACAGCCCGCGCAGGTAGCCGCC
>JACMOG010000204.1 GCA_014378125.1 Vitreoscilla sp.
CGGCTGGCCACGGTCTCGGCCTTGTCGTGCGCGGCGGCCACGGCGTCGGCGGCGATCTCGGCGAAGTTGGCCGGCAGTTCGCCCGCCATGCGGCGCACGAATTCCTTGGCCAGCTCGGGGTGCCCTTTCTCGTAGGCGGCGAATTCGGTCGTCCACTCGCTCTCGAGCTTGGCGCCATCGGCCTTGGCGTCCCAGGCGGCGTAGATGTCGGCCGGGATCTCGAACGCGAGGTGCTCCCAGCCGAGCGCCTTGCGGGTCAGCGCGATTTCCTCGACGCCCAGCGGCTCGCCATGCGCCTTGGACGTGCCGCCGCGGTTGGGCGATCCCTTGCCGATGATGGTCTTGCAGATGACCAGTGTCGGGCGCGTGCTGCTCTTGAGTGCCTCTGCGATGGCGGCGTCGACGACGTCGATGTCGTGGCCGTCGACCTGGTCCACCACGTTCCAGCCATAGGCCACGAAGCGGCCGCGCACGTCGTCGATGTACCAGGGCTTGACCTGGCCGTCGATGGAGATGCCGTTGGCGTCGTAGATCGCCACGAGCTTGTTCAGCTTCCAGGCGCCGGCCAGCGCGCAGACTTCGTGGCTGATGCCTTCCATCATGCAGCCGTCGCCCATGAACACGTAGGTGTGGTGGTCGACGATGTCGTGGCCGGGCCGGTTGAACTCGGCGGCGAGCAGCTTCTCGGCGAGCGCCATGCCCACCGCGTTGCCGAGGCCCTGGCCGAGCGGGCCGGTGGTGGTCTCGATGCCCGGGGTCACGTCCACTTCAGGATGGCCCGGCGTCTTGCTGTGAAGCTGGCGGAAACGCTTGATCTCGGCCATCGGCAGGTCGTAGCCGGTGAGATGGAGCAGCGCGTAGTGCAGCATCGAGGCGTGGCCGTTCGACAGCACGAAGCGGTCGCGGTTGGCCCAGTGCGGGTTGGCCGGGTTGTGGCGCAGGTGGCGCGACCACAGCGCCACGGCGATGTCGGCCATGCCCATCGGGGCGCCCGGGTGGCCGATGTTGGCCGCCTGGACGGCGTCCATCGCCAGCGCGCGGATGGCGTTGGCCATCAGGCTCGGCATCGGCGTGACGGTGGGGGTTTGAGCGGGGACGACGTTCGTGGTCTCGGACATGGATGGCTCTTTTTGGGGTCGGAATGCGGCGGGGCGGAACCGGCGATTTTAGACGGGAGGTCGCCAAATGCGAGGAAAACCCGGCGGCCACCCTTTTACACTGCTTCCATGAAGGCACTGATCCTGGCCGCCGGGCGCGGCGAACGCATGCGGCCGTTGAGCGACCGCACCCCGAAGCCGTTGCTGCCGGTGCATGGCAAGCCGTTGATCGAGTGGCATCTCGAGGCCCTGGCGCGGGCGGGCGTGCGCGAAGTGGTCGTGAACACGGCCTGGCTCGAAGAGCAGTTCCCCGCCGCGCTCGGCGACGGCGCTCGCTGGGGCCTGCGCATCCATTACTCGACGGAGGGACGCGACCACGGCCAGGCGCTGGAGACGGCCGGCGGCATCGCCAAGGCGCTACCGTTGCTGGGCGACACGTTCTGGGTGGTGTCCGGCGACGTCTGGGCGCCCGAGTTCACCTTCTCGTCCGCCGATGCGCAGGCGTTCGCGGAGGGCGGCGCCCTGGGGCAACTGTGGTTCGTCCCCAACCGGCCCTGGCACCCCACGGGCGACTTCGGCATCGATATCGACGGCCTCGCCAGCCGCGACGCCACGCCCCGGTTCACCTACGCCAACCTCGCGCTGTTCCGCGCCGATCTGTTCGGCGACGTCGCCCCCGGCACCCCCCTGCCGCTGCGGCCGAAGTTCGAGGAGGCGATCGACCGCCGAGCGCTGCTGGCGCGCCGCTGGGACGGCCGGTGGGACAACCTGGGCACCCCGGAGCAGCTGGCGGCGCTCGAGGCGATGCCGCGCTGAGCCGGCGCATCGCGGGCCGCCGTCGGGCGCGCCGCTATACTCGATACCGTATAGCGCCAGCTCCCCGCATGTGTCAACGACGGTCGTTCAATGCAAATCACGTCCGAGCAAGCCCAGGCACTCCAGCAACCTGTAATTGACGGATTCCCGGGACGCGCCGGCAGGTTTCTCGAGGCCGAATACCCCGCGTTGGCGCGACAGGTGGGCCCGCAGGCCATGGCGGCGTTCGTGGCGCACGGCCAGCAGCGGGCCGTGCTCCACGGGTTCAGGAGCGAGCGCGAGATCGTGCACTACCTGCTGGTGATGCTGTACCTCGGGCCGCGCTTCGACGAGGACCCTGCGCTGAGCACCCTGCAGCCCTTCCTCGATCCCACGTCCACGATGTCGCCGCAATGGCGGCTGCACGTGCTGTTCGGCGCCGCGCGCCGACGTCCTGATCCTGGAGCACCCCGTGCCGATTGAGAAGTCGGGCGACAATGCCAAGCTGGAGTTCAGCGCGAGCGAGCCCGGTGCGCCGGTGTGTGCCTGCGGCGGCACCGCGCCTTTTGATCCGTCCTACGTGACGTCCACGGTTCCCGAAGACCTGCAGCCGCACCTTCGTGGGGTCTACGGCTACGTTCCCAAGCCCGGCACGGAATTCTCGAAACCCGAGTGGCCGGATTGGACAGACAAGGAAGCGGTGGCGAAGGCAAAGCTGGTGCGCGCCGAGTATCACCAGGGACTTGAAGACGAGAAGGCCTGGGTCGCCGACATGCGCCAAAAGGGCACCAGCGACGAGGCGATCGCCCGCGAATTGGTGGACATTCGCAACAAGGCTCGCCTGTCCAAGTACCCGGAAGACAAGTTGCCGATGATCTTCGAACGCAACCAGAACAAGTACCAGAACAAGTACGGCCCGACGTACGAGTCGCTGCTCAAGGCGTACAAGACTCCTGACAAGGTTATCCTCGCCGGCACGCGCAGCAACACCGGAATGGACGTGCTCTGCGGCGTCGCGACCGTGGTTCCAAAGGCCAAGCTCTAAGGACACAGCCCATGTCTCGCCAGATCCTTCTCCAGCGCGTCCAGGGACCCAGTGAAGCACTGTTCCTGGATGTCACCAACGGCCGCGCGACACCCGCCGGCGTATCGCCGGATGCGCCGGCGCACGGCACGCTGGCCACCATCGAAGGCCAGAACTTCGCACTCTATGCAGACCAGCACCAGCTCTGGCTGCAGTGGAATGCAGACCGCTGGCCGCTGGTCAGCGCGTCCATGAAGTACGGCCATGACCTCACCGCTGAAACGACAACGTTCAGCGTCAACGGTCGCGCCTTCAGCTATCCGGCATGGTGGCGAGGCGACCCGACCTATGAGCCGCTTGTTCCGGAGCAGGACGAGTTGGAAGACTGGCTGGCCTACGCCATGGCAGTGAAGTCCGACGCGGCGCTGCAAGCCACGCTGCTCGAAGGCTGGGCCTGACGCCAGGCGGGACGGTGCCGACGCGCAGCATTTCGCGCCCCTGCACCACAGCCCTTACTGCGCCAGCGGCTTGGTGATCTCGTCGATCCGGGCCAGGATGTCCGGCGTCAGCTTCGGGATGATCTCCGCCGCCTTCAGGTTGTCCTGAAGCTGCTTGACGCTCGACGCGCCGGTGATGACGGTGCTCACGTGCGGGTTCTTGGCCACCCACGCGATGGCCAGCTGCGCCGTGGTGGCGCCCAGGTCGCGCGCGATCGGCTCGAGCTTGGCGACGGCCTCGTTCTTCGCCTTGTCGGTGAGGCCGTCCTGCAGGAACGCCATGCCCTGCATCGAGCCGCGGCTGTCGGCGGGGATGCCGGCCTTGTACTTGCCGGTGAGCAGGCCCGAGGCGAGCGGGCTCCAGGTGGTCAGGCCCAGGCCGATGTCCTCGTACAGGCGCGCGAATTCCTTCTCCACCTTGTCGCGGTGGAACAGGTGGTACTGCGGCTGCTCGACCACCGGCTTGTGCAGGTGGTGGCGGTCGGCGATGTCCCAGGCGGCGCGGATGTCGGCGGCCGACCACTCGCTGGTGCCCCAGTAGAGCGCCTTGCCCTGAGTGATCATGTCGCTCATCGCGTGCACGGTTTCCTCGATGGGCGTGTTCGGGTCGGAGCGGTGGCAGTAGACGAGGTCCAGGTGGTCGAGCCCGAAGCGCTGCAGCGAGCCGTCGATGGCCTGCATCAGGTACTTGCGGTTGAGCGTGTTCTTGCGGTTGGTAGTCACACCTTGCGCGTCGGGCAGGC
>JACMOG010000205.1 GCA_014378125.1 Vitreoscilla sp.
CTTGGCCGCGGCGGCGATCACGTCGGGGTCGGGCTGCACGCGATCCAGCGGATAGCGGCCCAGCGCGGCCTGTCGCGGCGCGGCGACAGCCTGCTCCTCGCGTTCGGCCAGCAGCTCCATCGACACCAGCAGCACCGCCGGCCCGGGCCGGCCGCTGGCGGCCGCGGCGAAGGCCATGTCCACGTAGTCCTCGGTGCGGCTGGCGCTGGTGACGCGGCGGATCCACTTGGCCACGCCCTTGAACAGCTCCAGCTGGTCGAGCTCCTGGAATGCGTTGCGGTCGCGCGCGCCGGGGCCCACGTCCTGCACCAGCGCGACGATCGGTACCGAGGCCGAGAGGCACTCCGCCAGGCCCGGCACCAGCAGCGTGGCCGCGGGGCCGTCCTGCGCCGTCACCACCGGCACCCGGCCCGTGACGCGCGCATACGCGTCGGCCATGTAGGTGCCCGCGTTCTCCTGTCGATAGCCGATCTGGCGGATGGCGATGTCGTCGCAGGCCAGCGTCAGCGAGGGCGGGTTGCTCTGGCCGAAAAGGAATTCCACGCCGTGGCGGCGCAGCGCGTGGGCGAAGCGCTGCGGCGGGCGCAGCGGCGGGTTCGAATCGTTCATGGCGAGGGTCTCCTTCAGGTCTCGGCCGGACACACCGGCGGCTCGGGTGCAGGCCCGATGTCGGTTCTTGCGGGGGTTCTAAGGTGTGATCAACACCTTGCAGTGATCGTTCGGCTGGCCCAGCAGCGCGAACATCGCGGGCGCCTCGTCCAGCGACACCGTGGCCGTGACCAGGCCCTCCACCGCGATGCGGCCGGCCGCGATCATGCGTTGCACGAACGGGAAGTCGTCGGCCGTGTAGGCCAGCGGGAACGTCATGCGCAGGCGCTTCAGCGCGGCCGAGACCACCGTGAACGACTCCGGCTGCATACCCGTACCGGCCAGCACCATCTGGGCGCCGGGCGGCGCGATGGCTATCAGGTGGGCCAGCAGCGGCCGGCCCACGCACTCGAAGATCACCGAGGGCTGGCGGCCGGTCTGGCGCGCGAACTCGGCCACGGGGTTGGCGTGCTGCGTGGCGGCGATGACCACGCCCGCGCCGGTGCGCCGCGCGCGCGCGAGACGCGCGGGCACGCGCACGCTGATGCCCACGTCGCCCGCGCCGAAGAACCGGGCCCACTTGGCCACCGACAGGCCGATGATGCCGGCGCCCACGATGAGCACGTCCGCGCCGGGCGGCACGTTGGCGGACTTCCACGCGCCCAGGCCCACGGCCAGCGGCTCGATGGTGGCGGCGTCGACGTCGCTGAGGCCGTCGGGAATCTTCATGGCCAGGCCGGCCATGCAGGTGGCGTATTCGGCGTAGGCGCCGGGCATGCGCGGGTCGAAGCCCTGCGCCACGATGGCGCTGCACGATTGCGGCGCACCCGATGTGCAGGCGGCGCAGGCGCCGCAGGGCTTGGCGGGCAGCGCCACCAGGCGCTCGCCCACCTTCCAGCCCGACACGCCGGGCCCGACCTCTACGACCGTGCCCGAGTACTCGTGGCCCAGCACGTTGCCGAACTGCAGCAGGCCCGGGACCTCGGCCGCGTGCAGGTCGGACGCGCAGATGCCGCAGGCCTTCACCTTGAAGACGAGGCCGCCCGTTTCGGCCACCGGACGCGGCACGTCTGCCAGGCGCAGCGGCTCGCCGACGCCCTGGAACTGCAAAGCTTTCATGGGAGATTCCTTTTCGATTTCGCGTCGGCAGCGGCATGGCCGTGCTCGTGGAACTGGCCGCGATCCAGGCCGCGGAAAACGGTGGCGTCGATCGCGCTCATCAGGCGGTCGACGGTGAGTCCTTCCACCGACGGCACCCACTTGCCCAGCCAGATCAGCATGCCCATGAGCAACTGCACCGACAGTTCGGGCTCGCACTGCACGATCGAGCCGTCGGCCATGCCTTCCTTGAGGAACTTGATGAGCATGTCGCGCAGCCGGTCGCCCCACGCGGCGATCGCCTTGCGCTGCGGCGACTCGAGGTAGGAGAAGTCGCCGAAGTACAGCTGCGGGCCGTTGGCGGCCGCCTCGTCGAGCATCGCGCGGATGAAGTGGCGCAGCTTCTCCTCGCCGCTGCCGCCGGCCTGGTCGGTGTCCACCAGCAGCGTCTCCACTCGCGTCAGCGACGAGCGATGGCACGCGTAGGCCAGGGCCTGCTTGCTGGGGAAGTAGTGGTACAGCGCGGCGTCGCGCATGTCCAGCTTCGCGGCGATGCCGGTCAGCGTGGCCAGCGCGTAGCTCTTCGAATTGATCTGCTCGGTGGCCGCGCGAATGATCGTCTCGCGCATGCCTTCGGCCTTGCGGCTGCTGGAAACGGTCTTCTTGGGCTTGGCTTGGGAGGTCGGCATGGAAGGTCAACAAGGTTCGTGGCACTGCTGCCAGTGTCCACGAGCCGGATTCTGACCAGCATCCCCGGATTCGCAGCGAGGGTTTTCCTAGTATTGACTAAAAAACTTAGTCTGAACTAAAAATGTGCCCAACAGCGTGCTCCAAACCCACGAGAGCGCGCGCACAACGGAGACAAAAGACATGCGCAAGATGCTTCAGATCGGCGTCGTTTCACTCGAGGTGATCGCCACCGGCAGCGCGTTCGGACAGGCCGCTGCGCCCACTCCGGCAGCTTCGGCCGCCGCCGCGCCCGCACCGGAGGAGGACGTCGCCCAACGCGTGACCGTCACCGCGCAGAAGCGCGAGCAGACGCTGCAGGACGTGCCCCTCTCGGTGTCGGTGACCAACGCCGCCACCATCGAGAAGGCGCACATCGTCGACCTGATCGACCTGCAGTCTGTGGTGCCTTCGCTGAAGGTGGCGCAGTTCAACGCGGTCGGCCAGACCAACTTCGTCATCCGCGGCTTCGGCAACGGCGCGGGCAACGACGGCATCGAGAGCTCGGTGGGCGTGTTCGTCGACGGCGTGTACCGCTCGCGCACCTCGTCCGCGCTGGACGACCTGCCCGAGATCGAGCGCGTGGAGGTGCTGCGCGGCCCGCAGTCCACGCTGTTCGGCAAGAACGTGTCGGCCGGTGCGATCAACATCGTCACCGCCAAGCCACAGTTCAAGTTCGGCGCCGCCGCCTCGCTGGACGTCGGCAACTTGCACGGACTGCAGGAGCGCGCCACCGTCACCGGTCCGCTGTCGGACACCGTGGCCTTTCGCCTGTCCGGCAGCAACAACAGGCGCGACGGCTACCTGCGCAACGGGGTCACCGGCAACGACGTCGACGACCGCGACCGCCAGTCGGTGCGCGGCGACCTGCTGTGGAACCCGAACGCCGACGTGCAGGCGCGCGTGATCGTCGACTGGAACCGCATGCGCGAGACCTGCTGCGGCGTGGTGTCGCTGCAGAACGGGCCGGCCACGCAGTTCATCGGCGGCGTGCTGGGCAAGGCGGTGGCCGATCCCACCCGCAAGTTCGGCGACGACATCGTCTTCAACACCGATCCCACCAACCGCCTCAGCGGCAAGGGCGCATCTGCGCAGGTCGACTGGAAGACGTCGATCGGCACGTTCACCTCCATCACGGCCGACCGCAAGCAGACCAACGCCTCCACGCAGGACGTCGACTTCACCGGCGCCGACCTGGCCAACAAGAACCAGGCCAACGACATCTCCACCTTCACGCAGGAGCTGCGGCTGGCCTCGAACGGCAGCGACACCCTGCACTGGATGATCGGCGGCTTCCTGCAAAGGGAGAAGCTGCACACCGGCGTCGACACCACCTTCGGCAGCGACATGCGCGCCTACGCGGACGGCCTGGGCGGCCAGGTACCGGCCGCGCTGCTGGGTGCGCTGCCGCCGTCGCTGGCCGGCGCGCTGAGCGGCCAGTCCAACATCTACGCGCTGGAATTCCTGCAGGGCCTGGTCACGCCCAGCATCGTCCCGGGCTCCACCTACTTCCAGGCCGGGCAGGGCATCCTCGACCACTACGCCATGAAGCAGGACTCGGCGTCGCTGTTCGGCAACGCCGACTGGAACCTCACCGACAACCTCACGCTCACCGGCGGGCTGGCCTACCTCACCGACCGCAAGCGCGCGTCGTCCGACGTCACGCTTACCGACAAGTTCTCGGCGCTGAACCTGCAGGACGTGCCGCAGTTCGGCGCCATCGGCCTGCCGCCCAACCTGTACGGCCCGCTGGGCGCGTTGCAGTTCTTCTACGGCGACACGGCCAACCACGCGCCGGTGAACTTTCCCAACGCCAACGAGTCGGGCGAGCTCGAGGGCAGCAAGCTCACCAAGGCGTTGCGCGCGAACTACGACTTCGGGTCGTGGAGCGCGTACGCGGGCTGGTCGACGGGATGGAAGGCCGGCGCGTACAACCTGTCGTCGGATAGCCGTCCGCCGGACGCCAACGGCATCGGCCGCACCGCGGGTCCGGAGAACGTCACCAACTTCGAAATGGGTTTGAAGACGGAGACCCGCAAGGGGTACTTCACGCTGGCGGTGTTCGACCAGGCGATCAAGGGCTTCCAGTCCAACGCGTATACGGGCACCGGGTACAGCCTGGTGAACGCAGGCAAGGAGTCGACGCGCGGCTTCGAGATGGACGGCGCTTACCGCCCGGCCGCCTGGCTGGCGCTCACTGGATCGGCCACGTTCCTCGACGCGAAGTACGACTCGTTCACCCACGCGCCCTGCGTGTCGTTCGACACCGTGCGCTGCCCGGTCGATCCGGACACGGGCCTCACCCCGGCCTTCCGCGATCTGTCGGGACAGCGACCAGCGGGCATCCCCAAGTGGTCGCTGTCGACCTCGGCCACGTTCAACCAGGACTTCGGCAGCGGCCTCACCGGCTTCCTGCGCGCGGAGTACGACTACTCGAGCAAGGTGCAGCTGATCGATACCACGCCCGCCGACCTGTCCACCTACGGCCAGAAGAACGTCAACGCGAGCGTGGGCCTGGAGAGCAGGCCGAACCACTGGTCGGTGACGCTGTGGGCGCGCAACCTGTTCGACGACCGCACGATGGTGGGCACCTTCCCCACCGTGGCGCAGGCCGGCAGCTACAGCGGGTTTCCCAACGCGCCGCGCCTGTACGGCGTGACGCTGGGCACGAAGTTCTGAGCGCCGCCACCATGAGCGCCATCATCGACCAGGGCAGCCCCGCCCGCATGTCCGCCAGCGCCCGAGCATGGGTCGGGTTCCAGGGCGGACGCGACCCGTACATCACGCTGATCAGCATCTACATCTTCATGCCCTACGTGGCCACTGTGCTGGTGGGCGACGCGGTGAAGGGGCAGGGGCTGATCGCGGCCTACGGCTTCCTCGGCGGGCTGGTGGCCGCCCTCACGGCGCCGTTCCTGGGCGCCGCGGCCGACCGAATGGGTCGGCGCAAGCCGGCGCTGGCCATCATCTCGCTGCTGTTCGCCCCGCTGGTTTTCGCGCTGTGGTGGGCCAAGCCGAACGGCGCGGGGCTGAGCGTGCCCACGATCCTGCTGATGACGCTGTTCATCTCGTTGCTGTTCACCTACGGCGAGGTCCTGCACAACTCGCTGATCACCTGGTCGGCGCGCAACACGCGCGACGAGGCGACGATGTCGGGCGCCGCGCTGGCCGTCGGCAACGTGGTCTCGGTGGCGGCACTCGTGTTCGTGCTGTGGGCGTTCGCGCTGCCGGGCAAGGTGCACTGGAGCTTCGTGCCGGCCGCGCCGCTGTTCGGGCTCGACGCGGCGCTGGGCGAACCCGCACGCATCGCGGCGCCCATCGCGGCCGTGCTGCTGGTGCTCGGCGTCATCCCCTTGCTGCTGTTCGCGCAAGATGCGCCGCGTCGCTCGGGCGGCCTGGGCGCGGCGCTGTCCGGTGGCGCGCGCGACCTGGTCGCGCTGGTGCGCAGCGTGCGCCATCACCGCGACGCGGCGATCTTCCTCGCGTCGCGCATGCTGTTCTCCGACGCGCAGATCGCGCTGATCCTGTTCTGCGGCATCTACGCCGCGGGCGTGATGCACTGGGGCGTGCTCGAGATGACGGCCTTCGGCATCCTCATGAGCACGTGCGCGGCGCTGGGCGGCCTGCTGTCGTCGGCGCTCGACGCGCGGCTGGGCCCCAAGCGCGCGCTGCAGGGGGAGATCATCGGCACCATCGTGGGCATCGTCGCGTTGCTGGGCGTGTCGCCCACGGGCATGCGCTTCGTGTTCAGCGTGGCGGCCGACGCCGCGCCGCTGTGGAACGGGCCGGTGTTCACCAGGTCGCCCGAGCTCGTGTTCCTGGCCATCGGCGGCGTCGTGGCCGTGTTCAATACCGCCATCTTCGCGTCGAGCCGAACGTTGCTGACGCGGCTCATCCCGCCGGGCCAGTCCGGCGCGTTCTTCGGCCTGTTCGCGCTGTCGGGCACCGCCACGGTGTGGCTGGGCCCGCTGGCCGTGCAGACCGCGGTGAACACCTTCCACAGCCAGCAGGCCGGCAACGTGGCCATCGCCATCCTCATGGCCCTCGGCTTCATCCCCTTGAGCCTGGTGCGCGACAAGCGCGCCTGACCTTCCCTTCTCCCGAGGACATTCGCCATGCGCGACCATTCCCTGTTCTACATCGACCGCCAGTGGGTGCCGCCCGTCAACGGCGGCGAGCCCTTCGACGTGATCAACCCGGCCACCGAGGCCGTGGCCGGCGTCATCCGCCTGGGCGACGAGGCCGACGTCGAGCGCGCCGTCGCCGCCGCGCGGCGCGCGTTCGACGCGTGGTCGACCACGCCGTTGGCCACGCGCACCGAGCTGCTGGGACGCGTGGCCGGCATCTACGAGCGCCGCCTCGACGAGATCGCCGCGGCCATCAGCGAGGAGATGGGCGCGCCACTGGCGCGGCTCGCTCGGCCCGCGCAGGCGCCGCTGGGCCTGTGGCAGCTGCAGACCACGCTGGCGCTGGCCGCCGACTACCCGTTCGAGAAGCGCCAGGGCAACACCCACATCGTCAAGGAGGCCGTGGGCGTGTGCGCGCTGATCACGCCGTGGAACTGGCCGATGAACCAGGTGCTGTGCAAGGTGGCGCCCGCGCTGCTGGCCGGTTGCACCATGGTGCTCAAGCCGAGCGAGTTCGCGCCGTTCTCGGCGCAGATCCTCGCCGAGATCCTGCACGAGGCGGGCGTGCCGGCCGGCGTGTTCAACCTGATCCATGGCGACGGCGCGCGCATCGGGCCGCTGCTGTCGTCGCATCCCCACGTGGACATGGTGTCGCTCACCGGCTCCACGCGCGCCGGCAGTTCGGTGGCGCGGCACGCGGCCGACACCGTCAAGGTGGTCTCTCTCGAGCTGGGCGGCAAGTCGGCCAACATCATCCTGGCCGACGCACCGCTGGAGGAGGCCGTGGCCGCCGGCGTCACCAACATGATGTTCAACACGGGGCAGAGCTGCAACGCGCCGTCGCGCATGCTGGTGCCCGCGGCCAGGCTCGCCGAGGCGGAGCGCATCGCGGCGGCCACCGTCGAACGCCTCGTGGTGGGCGACCCCGCGAATGCGGCC
>JACMOG010000206.1 GCA_014378125.1 Vitreoscilla sp.
CGACGAGGCATCCGTCGCCTCGCCCGCCTCCACCAGCGCGAGCCAGTAGTCACCCTCCGGCGACGTCAGCTGGAGCAGCCTGGTCTTGTCCGCTTGCGACCACCCCGCCGGGGACGTGAAGGTGGAACCGGCCGGCGTCGTGTCCGGATGATCCGCGGACGGGGCGGCCGACGCCGACGCGGTCTGGGCGGACGCCTGCGAGCACATCGCGCCGAAAGCCAGGAGGGTAAAGATCGAAAGGGCGTGGCGCACCAGGAACTCCAGAGAAAAGGCGATATGGGAAAGCCTGGTCTTCGCGCCGCGGCGACTGCGCGGCACGTTCAGGCAGCTGAAGGATGGAGCGGCAAGTTTGATTGCGCCCAAACCTCGGGAACCACGATGGGGTTCACTTCGCCATCGGCTTTGGCAATGATCTCTTTCGGGATCCATGCGATGACGGGAAGTATCAGAAGATACACGATGGTGATGGCGGTGACGCAATACAGGAAACCATTATCCGGGCTGATCCCATAGATATACGTGCCAAGAATATCGCCTCCTCGCGTCGCAAGAAGACTACCGCCTGCCACGAGCATCATCATTGTCCCTTGCAGACCGGGGGGACACGACCGCATCGCCAAGTCGAAGACTGCGGCTGCTGCAAGTCCGCCGAGCAAGCCGCAGAGTCCGGCCGCCCAGAGCGCCGAGCTTGCAGAATGAATGAAAGCCAACGGAATCATCTGTGGCACCGTAATGATCATCGCCATCCATAGTAGCTTGGCCATCTTCATTCGGGTGCACAGATAGCCATAGAGCAGCAAAGTCGGGATGAAACTGGCCAGGAAAATCGCGTTGAAGTAACCGTAATAGCTGTCGCTAAGATGCAACGTTGTTCCGAGATAGAATTGAAGCGGTGTATTGGACCCCGGGCTGAATTGAAACATGAACATGATCAATACAGCCGGATAGAGGGGCTTGTGTCGTAACAGGCGTTTGACGTCCACGGCCAAATTGGAGCGTTGCGCGGCGGGCTGGTCATAAGCGTGTCCATAGACGGCACGCGGCTTCCAGCAAGCAACGAGCGCCAGCAGCGACATGACCGATGCCATGAAGATGAACGTGTGCGCCGATGAGATATTTTGAACAAATATTCCCGAGCCCCACGATCCGGCAATATCTGGAAGCGAACCGATGACGGTCCAGATCACTGCAATTCGGCCTGCCATCATGTTTTCTTGGCTTAGCAGCGCCATTAATCCTTGATAGGCGGCACTGATAAATCGAGAGAAAACCATCAATGCTACCAACCCGATAAAAAGCATTGTCGCGGAAAGCTGAAATTTTGCCATCGCTAGAAAAACAGATACGGAAAGAATAGAAAATAGCAGAAAATACCCGCGGTCACGCATTCCGAAAGGGTTCCAGGAATCCCTTATGAAACCAAAGATGAAGGCAATATAAACGGGGATTGCAATTATAAATCTAAACAACGAAACGTCTGCTGCGTTGCTGTGCAACTGATTTTTCAGCATATAGCTGACGACGATGTCCAGGAAAAAGCCTGTCGGAGACGCGAGATAAATCAGGAATGTCAGGATGCCGAAATAGAATAATATGAACCCTATTTTTACAGGCGGTTTGACTTCGAGCATCCCATCGGGCAAGGTCATATCGAAGACTCACAGTTGATCAGATCATGGAACGCCAGGACGCAGTCCGGCTAGTTCCATCCTCGCATCAAGCCTGCAATGCCTTTGTCAGTACTTCCACCCGAGCTCGGCAGTCAGTCAGCCTTGGGCAAGCTCTGTCCATGACTCTCGGCACGATGACAAGGCATCCGCCAGTCCGACGAGGCGCCCACCACGATGGCAAGCGCATGGCCGGGCGGCCACGCGCTTGGCGGGATGAGGCCCAGGGCCGCCTACCGCCGTCCGCCCTTTTGCTGCCACAGGGGCTTCTTGCCCTTGAGGTGCCGCTCGATCCCTTCGTTGAGCCGCTCGCGCAGGTCGATCACCGCGTCGAGGTGGCCGTAGATGCCCGGGAAGCGCAGGTCCAGCCACAGCCACAGCGTGCATGAACGCAGCGCCTTCTCCATGTTGTCCAGGCGGCTGTGCTCGTCCACCTCGTCCAGGAACCAGGGCGTGCCGGCCTTGCCCACCAGCGCGTGCTGGTGCGTCCAGTCGAGGAAGGCCTGCACCTGGGCCTCGGTGCGCGTATCCACCGGCGCCTGCGCGTAGATGAAGCGCTGCTTCAGCGTCAAGGTGCCGGCGGTGCGATCGAGTTCCTCGGCGAGCTGCAGCATCTGGTCGAGCTCGGCGACCGCGAAGTGGGCGTTGTCCAGCTTGAGCTGGTCGACGAACACGCCGAGCACCGCGCGCAGCTTGGTCAGGTGCAGGCGCGTGGCGATGGTGTCGACGTGCCACCAGTTGGGAGCCACGGTGGCCTTGAAGTCGCGCGGCGCGCGCGGCGGCTTGGGCAGCAGCTCCTTCAACGTGCGCAGCGCGGTGGGCTCGGCCTCGCGCAGCACGCCGGTGAAGCCCTCTTCGTGCATGCCATAGCGGCCGGCGCGGCCGGCGATCTGGTGGACTTCGGATTCGTTGAGCAGCCGGTCGCCCACGCCGTCGAACTTCTTCAGGGTGGAGAACAGCACGCGGCGGATGGGCAGGTTCAGGCCCATGCCGATGGCGTCGGTGGCCACCAGGATGTGCGCGTGGCCGTGGGCGAAGCGCTCGGCCTCGCGCCGGCGCACCTCGGGCGGCAGCGCGCCGTAGATCACCGACACCGGGTGGCCGTTGGCCGCCACCTGGTCGCGCAGCATCAGCACCTCGCGGCGGCTGAACGCGACGACGGCGTCGCCCTTCTTCAGCGCGGAAATGGGCACCGGGCCGGGCATCAGCTCCACGTGCTGCTTGCGCTCGAACGTGACCACCTTGCAGTTCTCGCCGCACAGCTTGAGCAGGTTCTCGATGGCCTCGGCGGCGTAGGCCGAGCAGATGATGATCACCTCGTTGGCCGGCACGCCCACGATGGCCTGCGTCCAGGCCCAGCCGCGCGAGGTGTCGAACAGCATCTGCGCCTCGTCGATGACGGCCACGTCGATCGGCTTGGACGTGTTGACCATCTCGATGGTGCTGGACACCACGCGCGCATCCTGCGCGGGATCGTTCTCCTCGCCGGTGAGCAGCGAGCACGCCACGCCGCGGCCCACCAGCCGGTCGCGGCCCTCGAGCGCCAGCAGGCGCAGCGGCGCCAGGTAGCAGCCGTCGTGCGCGGCGGCCAGCTTCTCGAACGCGGCGTAGGTCTTGCCGCTGTTGGGCGGGCCCACGTAGAGGGTGACGCTGCGCTGCAGGCGGCGCGCCAGCTCGAAGGTGTCGGGGTAGCCCTGGTACGCGAGCTCGTCGTTCAGGCCGGCCAGCGCGTTGAGCTCGGCCACGTGGCGTTCCCAGCGATCCTGGGCGCGCACCAGCGAGGCCTTGAGGTCGGCGAACGGCTGCGTGCGCGCGGTCTCGGCCTGCAGGCGTTGCACCAGCGATCCGACGTGCTCGGAGTGGCCCGCCTCGGCGCGCGCGATCAGCTGCTCCACCACGCTCACCAGTTCGGCGGCGTCGGGGTAGGGCGGGGCGTCGCCGAGCGCGACCTTGAACGCGTCGAGGTCGCCGCTGCGGTAGAACGCCCACACGGGCGCCCCCGGCACGTGCTGGCGATAGGCCACGCGAAGCTGCACGCCGCTGGCCGGCAGGGGCAGCGTCTGCGTGAGGAAACGGTCGAACTCGCCGGCCTCGCGCGTGACGCCCAGCGACTCGAGCTCCTGGGTGCGCGCCTGCATCAGCGCGCGCACGTCGGGGCCGTTGCCCACGACCTCGTGGTGGGCCAGCGCGTCGGCCAGGCGCTCGGGCGAGATCCAGCGGCTGGGACGGGCGCCCGCCACGGCCTTCTGCAACAGGATGAAGCCCAGGCCGTCCAGGTGTTGCTCGAAGTGCGGCGCGTGCTCGTCGATGTAGTCGGCCGGCTTCACCACCATCGGCAGCTGGTACGCCGCCTGCTGGACACGGGCGACGTCGGCCGGCGTGATCTCGGGAGGCACCCGGCTCGCATGGCGCGCGTTGGGCAGCTTGAAGGTGCGCGGCGCGGGGACGGCGGCGGCGCCGGAAGTCGGGTGGGTCTGGGAATCAGAGCTCATGCAGGAGCACGCGCGTCACGCGCGGGTGCGTCATTCAAGGAAAGACAGGGAGTATGACGGGTCAGGCGCGCTCGCAGGGCACACTCGGCAGGATGAATCATGTCGAAAGGCCTTTGGCGCCCCTCGCGGACCCCCGAAAGGCGGCGCTGGCGCGCATGAAATGGGTGGCCGCGGGCCTGCTGGCCGCGGCGCTGGCGGGGCTGGCGCTGGCCGCCTGGAAGGGCGGACAGGGCGGCTGGGGCTGGCTCGAGGCGTTCTGCGAGGCCTCGGCGGTGGGCGCGGTGGCCGACTGGTTCGCGGTGGTGGCGCTGTTCCGCCGCCCGCTGGGCCTGCCGCTGCCGCACACCGCCATCCTGCCGCGCAGCAAGGCCCGGGTGGCCGACGGCCTGGCGCACTTCGTGCGCGACCATTTCCTCGA
>JACMOG010000207.1 GCA_014378125.1 Vitreoscilla sp.
CAGCTGCTGCTCCGGGGACTGGTGTCAGGCATTGCCTGCGCTTACGCAGGAGATGCCAGACCCCTTGCGCTGTGCTATGATCGCAGGCTTTCCTTGCCGTACCCGGGTGGTTTTTGCGTCTCCAAGACGCGAAGGCCTTAGTTGACGCTTTCGGGGCGGCTTCATTCCAGCTCGCTGGAAATCCACAAGGAGTGTCCATGCGTCACTATGAAATCGTTCTGCTGATCCATCCGGATCAAAGCGAACAAGTTCCGGCCATGCTGGAACGCTACAAGGCCCTCGTCACCAACTCCGGTGGCAAGGTGATCCGACTGGAAGACTGGGGCCGCCGCCAGCTGGCCTACTCGATCCAGAAGCTTGCCAAGGCTCACTACATCTGCATCAACATCGAATGCGGAAATGAAGCCCTGAAAGAGCTGGAAACCGGCTTCCGCTTCAACGACGCCGTCCTGCGCCACCTCACGGTGCTGCGCGACAAGGCCGACACCGCCCCGTCCGTCATGATGAAGGCCGTGGAGAAGGAAGAAGCCCGCAAGTCGGCATCGTCGCAGGAGGCGACGGCCTGAAGGCAACCGCCGCGTTTGCCTGAGCCGCAGCGATGAATCGATTGATTCTCTCTGCCGAGCTGGTGGAACGCGGTGCGACCCGGTACACCCCGGCCGGACTTCCAGCGCTCGACCTGAGCCTGAAGCACGAATCCGAGGTAGTAGAAGACAAGCAGCCCCGCAAGGTCGTCATGACGATCCGGGCGGTGGCGATCGGTGGAATCACGCGAAAGATCGCGACCCTGGCCCTCGGGCAGGTCGCCAGCTACGCCGGCTTCATCGCCCCCTCCCGCAATGCGAAGGGGCTTGTCTTCCACGTCACCGAAGTCGACGCCTGACAGCACGTCCCCCATTTCCATTCATTCGGATCATTTTCCAGAGGTCATCGCATGCCCCCGCCGAAATCAAGGTTTTCCAAGGACAAGCGCCCCAAGCGCAACCAGCAATCCCTGCTGTTCCGCCGCAAGCGCTTCTGCCGTTTCACGGTCGCCAAGGTCGATCACATCGACTACAAGGACGTTGACGTCCTGCGCGATTTCGTTGGTGAAAACGGCAAGATCACGCCGGCTCGCCTCACCGGCACCCGCGCGTTCTACCAGCGTCAGCTGACCACCGCCATCAAGCGCGCGCGCTTCCTGGCGCTGCTGCCGTACAGCGACCAACACCGCGTCTGAGGAGACATCCACCATGCAAATCATCCTGCTGGAAAAGGTCGGCAACCTCGGTAACCTGGGCGACGTCGTCAAGGTCAAGGACGGCTACGCACGCAACTTCCTGATCCCGACCCGCGTGGCACGTCGTGCCACCGCGTCCGCGATCCAGGAATTCGAAGTCAAGCGCGTCGAGCTCGAAAAGGCCGCCGCCGAGAAGCTGGCCACCGCGCGAGCGTTCGGCGAGAAGCTGGCCGGCAAGACCGTCCGCATCTCGCAGAAGGCCGGCGTCGACGGTCGCCTGTTCGGTTCGGTCACCAACGCCGACATCGCCGAAGCCCTCACCAAGAACGGCTTCGATGTGGCCAAGTCGCAAGTGCGCCTGCCCAACGGGCCGCTGAAGACCGTCGGCGAGCACGCCGTGGCCGTTGCCGCGCACACGGACGTCGTCGTCGACGTCACGGTGCAGGTCGTCGCCGAGCAAGACTAAGCGCTTCTCGCGGGCCTGGTGCCCGCCTGCAAAGCTCGAGAGGGCCGACTCGCGTCGGCCCTTTTTCATTGGCGCTCCCGCTGTGCGTGCAGCAGGTATGAGGACGAACATGTGCCAGCCATCACCGGCGGATGTCCGCAGGGCCCGACGCAGGCCGACCCCAATGCCCGTGGCAGCGCCCATCAGCCGGTGCTGTTCACCGCGCTGAACTCGCCCATCCCCGACCAGGTGCTGCCCCAGCTCGCGCATGCTGGCGCCGACATCGACGCGATCTGGGGCAACAACACCGCGGTGCAGTCCGCCACGATCGGCCTCACCTGGAAGGCCGCCGAGACGCTGCTGTCGCTCGGCGCCGATCCCGCGCTGAAGAACCCGCATGGAGAGGACGCCGGCGCCGTGTTCTGTTCGTTGCTGGAGCGGCTCAAGCCGACGCCCACCAACCACCGGGCGGTCTTCGCGGTGGGCAGCGCGCTCGAGGCCCGCGGCCTGTCCCTGGCCTGCGACGACAAGCTGGCCCAGTTTCGCTGAGGCAAGCCGATCGTTCGGCCGCGGCCGGCTTGTCCCCGCGATTTACAGATGATCTCCACAGAGTTGTCCCCAGGCCGGGCAGGCAGGGCAGCGCTGCCGACCCTATGATTCAAGGCTCATGACTACCGTTTTCGACTCCGCATTGCCCCGCCGCGGTGAATCCCGCGATGAAGACGTCGCCAAGCTGCGCGTGCCCCCCCAGTCCATCGAAGCCGAGCAGAGCGTGCTGGGCGGCCTCCTGCTGGACAACGGCGCCTGGGATCGCGCGGCCGACGTCGTCACCGAGGCCGACTTCTACCGCTTCGAGCACAAGATCATCTTCGGTGCCATCGGCGCGCTGATCGGCGCCAGCAAGCCCGCCGACGTCATCACCGTCTACGAGCACCTGCAGATGGCCGGCAAGGCCGACGACTCGGGCGGCCTGCAATACCTGAACGCACTGGCGCAGAGCGTGCCGAGCGCGGCCAACATGCGCCGCTACGCGGAGATCGTGCGCGAGCGCGCCATCCTGCGCAAGCTCATCTCCGCCAGCGACGAGATCTCGACCAACGCGTTCAATCCGCAGGGCCGCTCCGTCACGCAGATCCTTGACGAGGCCGAAGGCAAGATCTTCAAGATCGGCGAGGAAGGCAACCGCAACAAGCAGGGCTTCCAGAGCATGGACGTGCTCGCGGTGCAGCTGATCGACCGCGTCACCGAGCTGGCCGAGAACGGCGCCGAGGACGTCACCGGCGTGCGCACCGGCTTCTACGACATGGACCGCAACACGGCGGGCCTGCAGCCGGGCGACCTGATCATCCTGGCGGCACGGCCGTCGATGGGCAAGGCGCAGCCGCTCGACGCCAAGGTGCGCACGCTGACCGGCTGGAAGCCCATGGGCGAGCTCGAGGTGGGCGACGCCGTCGCGTCGGTGGACGGCCGTCCGTCCATCGTCACGGGCGTCTACCCGCAGGGCGAGCGCCAGGTCTGGCGCATGCGCTTTTCCGACGGCCGTTCCGCCGAATCCTGCGCCGAGCACCTGTGGAAGGTGAGCTGCCGCCATTGGCCGGAGCCCAAGGTGCTGCGCACCGAAGAGATCCAGGCACTGCTCACGAAGAAGCGTTACCAGGATCGGATGTGGATCGAACGCGCCACCGGCGACTTCGGCCACCAGGATGCGTTGCCGATCGACCCGTGGTTGCTGGGCGCGCTGATCGGCGACGACTGCCTCACCGGCACCGGCTCCGTGCGGTTCTCCACGGCCTCGCCCCGGATCCTGGAGCTCGTGGGCGCGCGCGCGCGCGCGGGCAAGGGCATGGACGTGGTCCATGCCGGGGCCTACGACTACCGAATCGTGCGCGAGGATCGCGGGCACCCCATGGGGTATGCCGGATCGCAGCCGAATCCGCTGCGCGTCGCGCTCGAGGCGCTGCAGCTTTCGGGCCTGCCCAGCGATCGCAAGTTCATCCCCCGCCTGTATCTCGAGGCCAGCCGCGAGCGGCGCCTCGATGTGTTGCGTGGATTGCTCGACACCGATGGCTGGGTCGAGACCTGGCGCAGCGTGCGCTATTCCACCTCCAGCCGCCGACTGGCCGACGACACTGCTGAACTGGTGCGTTCGCTGGGCGGCTGGTGCTCGATCAGCACCAAGCAACCGCACTTCACCAACGTTGCCGGCCTTCGCGTGCCCGGCCCGCCGGCGTACGTGCTTCACATCTCGCACCCCGAGCCGCGTTCGTTGTTTCTGCTGTCCGAGAAGCAGGCAAGGGCGCCCGAACGTTGGCAACGCGAGAAGCGGCTCACGATCAGCGCCATCGAGCCCACGCGCGTGGCGCCTTGCCAATGCATTTCGGTGAGCCACCCAGAGCGCCTGTACATCACCGACGGCGACGTCGTCACGCACAACACCGCGTTCGCGCTGAACATCGCCGAGAACGTCTCCGTCAACGAAGGCCTGCCGGTCGTCGTGTTCTCCATGGAAATGGGCGCCTCGCAACTGGCGCTGCGGATGGTCGGCTCGCAAGGCCGCATCGACCAGCAGCACCTGCGCACGGGCCGGCTCGACAACGACGAGTGGGGCCGGCTGACCGAGGCCGTGGAGCGTCTGTCGAAGTCGTCGGTGTTCATCGACGAGACGCCCGCGCTCACGGGCCCGGAGCTGCGCGCCCGCGCCCGCCGCCAGGCGCGCCAGTGCGGCCAGCTGGGCCTGATCGTCATCGACTACCTGCAGCTGATGAGCGGCTCGGGCAATGCCACCGAGAATCGCGCCACCGAGATCGGCGAGATCTCGCGGGGCCTGAAGGCGCTGGCCAAGGAACTCAACTGCCCGGTGATCGCGCTGTCGCAGCTGAACCGAAGCGTGGAGACGCGTCCCGACAAGCGCCCGATGATGTCCGACCTGCGCGAATCCGGCGCCATCGAGCAGGACGCGGACATCATCATGTTCATCTACCGCGACGAGTACTACAACAAGGAGACGAAGGAGCCGGGCGTCGCCGAGATCATCATCGCCAAGCAGCGGAATGGTCCGGTGGGCACCACCAAGCTGGCGTTCCTGCGGCAGTGGACGAAGTTCGAGAACCTGGCGCCGGACTACCAGGGGCCGGGCGAGTATTAAGCGGCCAGGCGCCGCGCGCGAGCCAGGCGCGGGCTGTCCGGCGCCTGGTCTTTCAGGTCGTCGAGCGCGGCCGCCGCCTGGGCCCGGGCGTCGGCGGCCCGACCCAGCGCCAGCAGGATCTCCGCGCGATCCATGGCCGACTCCGCCCGTTCGACCAATGACGGGAAGCGATCCGGCACGCCCTGCGCCAGCGCCAGCGCGCGTGCCGCCTCTGCGCGGTCGCCCAGGCGAGCGCTGGCCAGTGCCAGCAGCTCGTTGGCCTCGCGCCAGCCCATGCCGGAGGTGGCATGCAGCCCGTCGAACAGCGTGACCAGGCCGCGCGCCGTGGCGCGGGCGGCGACGGCGTCGCCGGTGGCGAGTTCGGAGCGTGCGACGAGGGCCAGCACCTTCGTCCAGCCCGGGCTGGGGACGTCGGGCTCTTGCCAATGGGCCCGGACCTGGTCAATGAAGGCCCGGGCCTCCGTGGCGCGCGTCAGCAGCAGCAGCATGCGTGCCTTGTCGAACTGCAGGGGTGCGCGGCGGCTGCCCGGTTCCGACCGCGCCAGGACCCCATCGACGGAAGCGAACAGCGTGGGCGCCGCGTCGACGTCGCCCGCCATCCACGCGACCCGCAAGCGCGAGCGGTCCAGGCGCTCGGCAGCGCCGGACGACGTGGGCGACAGGCGCGCAGCCTGTTCGTCGAGCAGCCGGCGCGCCTCCGCGTAGCGGCCTTGCGAAGCGACCGCGACGGCCATCCGGCCGATCACCGAGTTCACCACCAGGCCCTGTCGCCCCGAACTGGGCAGCGCCACGTCCAAGGCCCGGCGCAGAACGGCTTGCGCGTCGGCGGGCTGGCCGGCGGCGAGCAGGGCGTCGCCCAGTTGGGAACGACTCTCGATCCGCTCGTCCTCGTCCGCCGTGGGCCGCTCCCGAATCACGTTCGCCCGGCGCGCGTAAGCCAGGCTGGCGGACTCGTCGTAGGCCTCCCAGAGAAAGCTCAGCTCGGTGTCGACCTGGCCTTCCAGCCTGCCCCCGGGCTGGTAGCGCACGATGTCGTGCTCGACGCGCTCGAGCGTGGCCTGTGCCTCGACGCGCCTGCCCAGGACGACCAGCAGGAATCCGAGGTTGTACCGGCCCTCGAAACGCAGGCGTTGCATCTCGGCATCGTCGGGCGCGGCGTCTGCGCGCGCGATTCCCTCGCGCATGATCGCCTCGCACTCCCGGTGGCGGCGCAGCGTGCACAGGTTGAGGGCCTGGGTGAAGAAGGCCTCCACGGCGTGATGGGGCTCGCCGCCGTGTTCGCGCAGCAGCGACAGGTAGCGACGACCCACCTCGACCGTGCTCTCGTAGTCGTCCATCTGGCTCAATTGCCGCATGACGGCCCCCAGCAGGGCGCCGACCTGTTCGGGCGAGTCGGCGCGTCGAGTCGCGAACTCGTCGAGCTTGGCCAGCAGCGCCGGGCGCACCGCATGCGGCTTGCCCATTTGCGCGGGCTCGTCGGTGGCCATCGCCGAGATGCGCATCATGGTCTCGACGTAGAGATCGCGCACGACGCCCAGGTTGGCCAACTCCGACGACGCGCGGGCGGCCTGGCGGCGCGCCTCCAGGGCCTGTTCCCGCGCGACATGGGTCTGCCACAGCGAAACGCCCGTGCCGACCACGATGGACATCGCCACGACCGCGGCCATCGCCACGCCCACGCGGTGGCGGCGCACGAACTTCAACGTCCGATAACCGGCGCTCGCCGGCCGGGCGCGCACCGGCTCGCCCTCCAGGTGGCGCCGGATGTCCTGCGCGAAGGCGTCGGCGCCGGGGTAGCGGCGAGCGACCTCCTTCTCGAGTGCCCGGCCCAGCATCGCGTCGATGTCGCCGCGCAGCGCCCTTTGCAGCGCCGGGGTGCCCGCGACGTCGCTGGCGCGCGGCGAATCGACGTCGGCGATCGCCTGGGCCAGCGAGAGGGGATGGCGGTCGAGGCGATACGGCCGCTGCCGCGCCAGCAGCTCGTAGGCGACCACGCCCAGGCTGTAGACGTCGCTGGCCGTGCCCAGCGGCTCGCCGCGAATCTGTTCGGGACTCGCGTAGTCCAACGTCAGCGCGCGGCCGCCCACCTCGGTCAATTCGGAGTCGCCGGCCGAGCCGTCGTCGACCAGCCTGGCGATGCCGAAGTCCAGCAGCATGGTCTGGCCGTCCTGCGTCACCAGGATGTTGGCGGGCTTCAGGTCGCGGTGCACCACCAGCCGCTGGTGCGCGTGGGCTACCGCCGCCAGCACCTGCAGCAACAGTTCGAGACGCTCGCGCAGCGGCAGGTCGCGTTTCGCGCACCAGGTGTCTATGCGTTCGCCGTCGACGTATTCCATCGCGATCCACGGGCGGCCGTGGGCATCCAGGCCGGTGTCGTACAGGCGAGCGATGTGCGGGTGCGCCAGGCCGGCGAGGATCTCGCGCTCGCGCGCCAGGCGCTCGGCGAAGGCGTCGCCCCACACGGCGTGCGGCAGCTTCAGCGCCACCGGCCGGCTCAGCAGGCCGTCGATGCGTTCGGCGAGCCAGACGCTGCCCATGCCGCCGCGGCCGAGTTCGCGCACGAGACGATAGGGGCCGACTTCAAACCCGGCGGCGAGGGCCTCGGCCGGCTCTTCCGGCGGCAACGGGATGTGCGGCAGCGTCTCGAGAAAGCCGGCCGATCCGATTCGCGCGTTGGTCCGCAGCAGTTCGGCCAGCGCCTCCCGATGCGTGCTGTCGGCGCCCTGCAGTCCGGCCAACCAGCCAGATTGCGCGTCCGCCGGCAGTTGCAGCGCCTCGTCGAGGAGGCGGTTCAACTCGGGCCAATCGGGATACGACAACAGATCGACCATGGGATGACCGGGAACGCGATGCTCGTGATCTTGCCTGAAACGGCAGGCGCGGCATGCAACGCCTCATCTCGGCGCTGTCACACCGGCGTCGCGGACGGATCGGACACTGGCGTCATGAGCTCCCTCCTCCAGCAGACGCTGCGCAGCGTGCGCCACGATCGCAATCTCCAGGACGCCTTGTTATGCACGGCATGCTGGCTGGCCTTCGCCAGGGCCGGCGTCGCCTCCGTGGCCTTGCCGGGGTAACGCGGGTTCAGCGCACGCAGCGCGTGAGCGCGTCGCGCACCGGTACGGCCTGGTCGCCTTCGCGCTCCGCCATCATCCGCAGCGCCACGCCGTTCGACCAGCCGAAGCCGTCCTGCAACGGATATTCGCCTCCGCCGCCCGCCCCGCCGGAGCCGTCGACCACGTACTTCTCGACCAGCTTGTGCTCGCTGGCGTACACGCTCTCGACGCTGGCCAGGAAGCGCGCGTCGATGGCCTGGGCGAGGGCGGGGCGGCCGTAGCGTCGGGCGGCCTGGTCGGCGATCCATTGCAGCGGCGCCCAGCCGTTCGGGGCGTCCCATTGCTGGCCGGTGCGCACGGTCGTCGTCGCGAGGCCGCCCGGCTGCAGCAGCGCGCACTCGGCGGTGCGCAGCGTGCGGAGGGCGCGGCCTCTTGGCGCGGCACCCACGAAAAGCGGATAGAGCATGGCGGCGGTCTTGCCGTCGCGCAGCTTGCCCAGCCGCCAGTCGTAGTCGGTGTAATACCCGCCGGGGTGCCACAGGTGACGTTCGATCGCCGCCACTCGCCGCCTGGCGAGTCCGTCGAATTCCGCGGCGCAGGCCGGGTCGCCGGCGAGCGTGCAGCTCTTGCCGATGGCGCGTTCGAGTTCGACCATCAGCGAGTTGAGGTCGACCGGAACGATGGCGGTGGTGCGGATCGTCGCGATGGTGCGGCCGTCGCCGAACCAGCGCGAGCTGAAGTCCCAGCCGCTCTCGGCGGCCGCGCGCAGGTCGCGCCACACCTCCGCCTGCGGGCGCTGCGGCGCCTGCCTGGCGGTCTGCACGTCCTGCAGCCAGGACTCGGGGCGCGGCGTGTCCTCGTCGTCCCACCAGCGGTTGAGCAGCGCGCCGTCGGGCAGCCTGACGACGTTGGCGGCCGCCTGTCCGGGCCTCAGCGTGTCCGCCCCGCGCATCCAGTACGCGTGCTCCTTGCGCATCTGCGGCAGCCATCTCGCGAGCACGGCATCGCCTTCGCGCGCCGCCGCGAGCTCCACCATCAGCGCGAAGAACGGCGGCTGGGAACGGCTCAGGTAGTAGCTGCGGTTGCCGTTCGGCACATGGCCGAAGCGGTCGATCTCGGAGGCGAAGTTCTCGATCATGTCGTCGACGAGATCCTCGCGGCCGCCCGGCACGACGTAGGGCCTGGGCAGCGGCAACAGCGAGCCGTTGCGAGGCACTTCGGCGCTGTCGCGAGTGAGCGCGGGCACAGCCACGCGATGTGCTCGCGCAGGCCCTGGCCCTCGGGCGGGCTCACCGGCGTGTCGACGGGCGGCGTGAAGTGCGCGTCGTCGAAGGCCTTCAGCGAGAAGCCGGGCTGGTCGCGCTGTGCGCGGTAGCTCGCGAGGATGGCCGCGGGGTCGTCGTCCCGCGGCGTGGCATCCGCGAAGCTCTTCTGGTCGGGATACAGCTGCGCGGACTGCACAGCCACGAAGAGCTCGGCGTAGAGCCGGTCCGGCGCGGCGGGCCAGGCCGGCGCGGACGCGCGCTGCGCCGCGGCGGGCAGGGCGGCGGCCAGGGCGAAGGCGACGCACAGTGTCCAGGCACGGACGTGGGAACGGAAGTTCATCGGGCAAGCGTGCAGTGGCAGCCGACGTTCGCGTGCCGAAGACTCAATCGCGCAGGCCGGCACGGCGGCGCACTGTCTCCAGCGCCAGCGGGCGGGCC
>JACMOG010000208.1 GCA_014378125.1 Vitreoscilla sp.
CAAGGTCATGCGCGTTACGGCCTTGTTGACGGTCTGCTCGACGCACTGGAACAGGACTTCGAAGCTCACGCCCTCGCGGATATCGCGCACATGCTCGCCGCTGCCCAGGTTGCGCTCGTACTTGAAGCTCTCGGGGAGATCGGAGGCCTGGCAGGCGTCGATGATGTGCAGGCGCCGTACTGCGGGCACGGCGGCACCGTTGCTGCTCTCGACGACGCGGTCGAAGCGGCGAACGACGAGCACCGGCCTGGGACTGCGATAGATGCTGACCTCGGCCACCGGCAGCTTCATGCGCCGCGCCAAGGACATGCAGAAGTGCTCGTTGACGACCAGGTGGGGCGTCGCGTGGCGCGCCGGGTCGGGTTTGAGGATATGCGTCGATGCCAAGGGCGGCTCGACGAGGAACAGGCGTCCGCCATCGTCTAGCGGTCGATCCAGCCAGACCATCATCTTGTCCTGGACGCCCGCGATGGACATGCGGACCTTGCCGTCCCAGAGCGCAAGCGGAATCTCGTCGCGCTCGGCGATGCGCTTGTCCAACTCGTCGCGGGTCACTTCCCGTGGTGGCTTGGCGGCGACGGGAGGGGGCGTTTCATCCGAGCGCCAGAACCGGAATGCGCCGGTCGTTTCGGTTCCCAGCGCGCTGATGAGTGCGTAGATGTTCGATTTCGAGACGCGGAAAGTCGTGGCCGTGATGTCTAGCGCTCGTCCTTCGGGCAGCAGGTTCTCAACGAATCGCTTGACCGCACCGGCGGCGTAGCCGTTGGTCGGGGGCTCGAACGGCAGCGCGGGCGACAGCGGAAACGCCTCCGGCATCGCCACCCAGTGCGTGTCGTAGCTCAGCGTCCACCGGTCCATCAAGGCCTCGTAGCCGAGCGCTGCCACCTTCTGGCCATTGGCCCAGAGGTCGAGCGAATGCGGCGCATTCGAAGCGTCGTTGGCGGGCGCCGTTGTCGAGTTCACGGGTGCTCGGGACGGTCGGCGCCGGGGCGCGAGATGCCTGGCATCCTGGGATCGTCCTTGGCACCGAGCACGAGTGCGAGGCCGAGGCTGTCCAGCACGGAGAGCAACTTGTCCAGTCGAACGGAGCCTTTTCCGTTTTCGAGGCGGGAGAGCAGATCAACGGAAACGCCGCTCAACGAGGCCGCATCGTCGATGCGAAGCGACTGTTCCCGTCGGCGAGCGCGGATGGCGGGGCCCAATGCAGAGCTATCCGTGACTCGGAGCAGGTCGGGCGGCGCCGTTGAGACGGGATTCATTTCGGAATTCCAGGGGCGGAGTGCCCGACGTGCGGTTTGAAAGGGGCAATTTCTTGAATTCCGAAATCATGCCACGTTCTGAGCGACTATTCCGAGAATTCTTGAAACTCCGAAACTGGAGCCCTTTTTCCAATTCAGGGGGCGCAACAACTTGAATTCCGAAACAAACTCTGCGGTGTTGTATGACGATCGAAGTCTGCTGGCCGCTCCCGGGGCGGGCCATGTCCTCTCGCCATATTGCGGCGCGTCGCTCAGTGGCCCACTGCGGAACCCCCGTCCCCCAGGCTCCACAGCCGCAACGCCATGTGGATCTCCAGCGCCCGCGACGCCTGCCCCCAGTGCCCCAGCAGGTCCTCGATCGTGGCAAGCCGCTGCCGCACGGTGTTCACTTGGATCTGCAGCCGCAGCGCCGCCTCCTTGCCGTTCTGGTTGCAGTCGAAGTAGCTCAGCAGCGTGGCGGTGAGCTCGGCGCCACGCTTGCGGTCGTGCGCGATCAGCGGGCCGATGGTGCCTTCCAGGAACACGCCGAGGCTGGCCTGGTCGTGCGTCTCGAACAGCGTGGAGTAGAGCGCCAGCTCGTTCTGGCCGACGATGCTGCCCTGCACGCCGAGCCGCCCCAGAACGAGCACGGCGCGGCGCAGGGTCGCGAAGAGCGCGGGGATCTCCGCCGGGCCGCCGATGGGGCGCGACATCACGCCGCGGTAGGTGGCGTCGAAGTCGCGCAGCGTGCGCGTGGACATGGCCTCGCGGATGTCCAGCGCGCGCGTGGCGCTGCACAGGATCACGAGCACGCCGTCGATCTCGTCGACCAGCGCATGGCTGAACGCGCCCAGGCCGCGCAGGCGCCGCGCGGCATAGCCGGCGTTGGGCGACTGCATCTCCACCACGAACAGCGCGAGCGGCTGCAGCAGGTTCACGCCGTGGCGCCGACTGGCACAGCGTGGCCAGCGAGGCGCCGCGTGCCAGCAGCGCGGTCATCTGCTCATGCGCCTCGGCCGCGGCCTGGATGTTGCGCACGTGGCGTTCGAGCTGCGCGTTGGCCTGGTCGGCCTTTTGCAGCGCGGCGTTGGCGCGCTCGAAGTCGCGCGCGTTGCGCAGCGCCACCGCGCCGTGCGTGGCCAGCGTGCACAGCACCGACAGGCTCTGCGCCGTGTGCGTGCGGTGGTAGCGGTCGGCCACGAACAGCAGCCCGATCGGCTACTGGACGAGCTTCGCCCGCACCGGCCAGCCCGCCGCCAAGGGCGAGCCGGAGTGGCACGCGTTCGACGCGACGAACGAGCCCTTCATGCTGTTCGGCGACACGCCCCAGGCGTCGCGCCACCTGATGCCGGGCATGTACGAACTCGTCCGCGACGTGGTGTGCCGGCGCCGGGCCGAGGGCTCACAACCCTGGAACTGGAACTTCGGCCTCGCATCGCCGCCGGTGCCTCCAAAGGCGCCGGCTGCTTTCTCCGCAAGCGAGGGCACCGAGCCGCATGTTGTCGGGTCGCTTCTTCACCACGGCAGAGCCGGAATTCCCTCATCTGGGGGAGAGCGGGACAGGGCACGTCGCCCTAGACTGGAACCCAGAACACGCTGCGTCAGCAGCCACGGGTGAAGCCTCCGAAAGTCGAGAGGCACGCCGGTTGCTGGAGGGGACGCGGAGGGGAAATACCGATGAGCGACCTACTCACGCCTGGCCAGGAAATCCTGCGGGCCCGCATCCGATTCGCGCTGCGCCGTGCCACCGGCTTCGTCTTCGACATCGACCAGATGTTGAGGAAGCCCGAGATGCGCACGCGCCGCATCGGGCTGTGGCGTGACGTGGCCGACGACGACCTGAGCAGTCTGCTGGACCAGCTCGAAACCGAGTTCCAGGCTGACTTCGATGACCCGGACGACGCAGAGCGTACCGTGGTGCTGCGTCGCGTCGACGTGCACGGCCCGCACCCCTGAATTGACTTGATCGCCCACGCCGCCGCGCCCTGGCGGGGGCGGAGCGGGCATGAAAAAGGCTTCGCCGTGG
>JACMOG010000209.1 GCA_014378125.1 Vitreoscilla sp.
CGCATGACGCCGGGCCTCACCCCGGCCGACATCGCCAACATCGTCAACAAGGCCGCCTCCAGCGCCGCCGAGAAGGGCGCCGCCCAGGTCACCTCCGACCACGAGCTGCGCGCCATCGAGACGCAGCTGCTGGGCGGCGAGGTCTCGCCGGGCAAGGGCCTGCCCACCGGGGGGACCCGCGTGCGTCTCGCGTACCACGAGGCCGGCCACGCCATGATCGGCCACTGGACGGCCGCTGGCCTCGTCGAGCGCGTCACCATCGAGCCGCGCGGCCAGGCGCTGGGCGTCACCTACATGACGCGCGGCACCGAGGATCCGCTCTACAAGCAGAACGAGCTGGTGAGCCGCCTGGCCATGATGCTGGGGGGCCGCGAGGCCGAGCTGATGGTGCTCGACAGCGTATCCAGCGGCGCGTCCGACGACCTGAAGCGCGCGTCCGAGCTGGCCATCGAGATGGTGGGCTCGCTCGGCTTCTCCGAGGCCTTCGGCCTGCTCAGCGTCGGCGGCATTCCCAAGGAACTGCTGGGCCCGGACATCCAGGCCGCGGTCCTGAAGGAGGCGCGCATGCTGCTCGAGCAGGCGCAGGCCACCTGTCGTACGCTGCTGAAGGCGCAGCGCGGTCGCCTCGACGCGATGGCGCAGGCGCTGCTCTCGCAAGAGGTGCTGCAGGGCGAGCAGCTGAAGGCGATGCTCGGCGACGTGGACGCCGGCAACGGCGTGATCGCGCCCGCGCTGGCGCGGGTCGAACGGGCGCGCGCCCTCGAGATGGCGTTCATCCGCCTCCCCTGAGCCGCGGCGTCGAGCTCAGCCGCCGCGTTTCGTCGACGGCTTCTTCGCGGAGGCGCGCGCCCACACGGGCGGCGCCATCATCTTGCGCGGCCCGCACGACCAGCGGCGCACCACCAGCGTCATGAAACGGCCGTCGTAGTCGGCCTGGCAGAAGTCCACATCGTCGGCCAGCTTGCGCGAGAGCGTGGCCGTGGTGTTGGCGTAGGCGCAGGTGATCCAGTAGCCGCCCGCGCGGCGCGGCAGGTCCCAGCCGTCGTGCAGGCCGGTCTGGCCCTTGTACTCGACGGTGGGCACGATCAGCGCGGTCTCCGCCGGCGGCCCCGGGTAGAACGCGACGCGCGTGAACGGATAGTTGCCCTGCTGGTTGAGCGGCGTCCAGCCGGCCAGCGTGTCGGTGACGGTTTGTTTGACCGGCAGCTGCGCCGGGCACGCATCGGTCAGCACCGGCGACGGCGCCGCCGCGGCAGGTACGGACTGCGCGGCCGTGGGGGGCGCGGCGAGGGCCTGATCGACGCACCCCACTGCGGCGGCCAGGGCGAGCGGGAGGCAGATCTCGGCGAGGCGCATGGCATGGCGTCGGCGCGAAGGCCGCTGGGTGGGGTTCCCCGCAGTCTATTTCACGCTCGTGGTCGCGTTCGCGTCGGCTCGACAGGGCGGGAGCGCTACCATTGCCCAACTGCTCCAGGTTCCGGCCGATGAAAATCGAAGACGACGACTATCCCCCCGAGAAGCTCGCGGCGCTGCGCACCGTGCGCAAGCTCGTCGAATTCTGGAACATCACCCCGCAGGAACTGCGCGCCCCGCTGCCCCCGGCAGCGCCGTCCGCGCACGCCGCCGGCCTTCCGATCCGCTACCGCCATCCGGTCAGCGGCCAGACGTGGGACGGACGGGGCGAACACCCCGAATGGCTGCGCGAGGCGTTGCTCAAGCAGGGCTACACCGTGGACGAACTGAAGCGCGCGGTGGCGCAGCCGGGCGACACGGCGTCCTGATCAGAGCGCCGGCGGCTCGCCGTTGGCGAGCAGGGCCGCGGCCACCAGCACCGCCGTGAGCAGCGCGGCCCCGATGCGCAGGATGCGCGCGAAGCGCGGCCAGGCGCGTGGCAACGTCGGCAGCACCACGAAGCGGTTGAATCCGCCGAGCGCCACCGTGGCGGCCACCAGCGCCAGCTTGACGTCCAGCACCACGCCCCAGTTCGACGAGGCCAGCGGCGACAGCGGTGCGCCGAGCCCGCGCCACGCGCTCCACGCGCCGGTCAGCGCGACGACCGCGAGCGCCCAGCTGGCGACGCTGGACAGCCGCGCCGCGTAGCGAGGCCCGTCGCCCGCATCCGGCACGCCGCGCGCCGCGCACAGCACCGCGGCGAACACCGCGCCCGCCCACAGCGAGGTGGCCAGCACGTGCGCGCCCATCCCGCCCACGCCCAGGCCGTTCGCGCCCGCGTGTCCCGTGCACGCGTGCGCGACGCCCGACACGCCGAGCGCCAGCGCCAGCGTGCGCACCGGTGCCGCGCGCCGCGGCCGTAGCGCCAGAAGCGCGAGCGAGAAGGCCAGCGCGAGCGTGGCGACGGCCCAGGCGCGACCGAACGGCGTGTCGAGCACGATGTCGCCGATGCCCGGCAACGCCTCGACCAGCGGCGC
>JACMOG010000210.1 GCA_014378125.1 Vitreoscilla sp.
TGACCGAAGCGGTGCGGCGGAAACCGTATCGTCCAAGGAGCCGCCCTGCATCGAATGCATCCAGATTCGCGTCGGACTGCCGCACGTCGTGCGCGGACCGGGAGCTGACATGGCCGACAACCGCTTCACCGAGATCCCGCTGCCCGGCGGAGGCTTTCGCGGCTTTGACGCCCATGGCGACACGCGAGCCATCGACGGACGACGTCCATCGGACATGGGCGGCCCCGAGCGCACCGTGCTGCGTCCCGGCGCGCCCGGCACCTACGACTCGTGTGGCCAGTGGCTGAACCATGCCGAGCTGGACGGTACATCCGTCCTCGGTTTGGTCCATGATGAGACCGCATGCAAGTACCAGATCGGCCAGACACACAAGTCCATGTCGCTCGCCGTCTCATCGGACTACGGCCTGACCTGGACCGGCTTGAGCCAGATCATCACCGGCACCGACACGCCGACGGCGAACAGGAACACGGGCGAGGGCGATTGCACCGCGATCAACGGGAAGGACGGCTACTACTACGCGTACTGCTTTCGCTCGCGGGATGGCGCGTTGGTCGCCGCGCGTGCGCCGGTCGCCAACCCGCATCCGGGCCACTGGATGAAATTCTTCCAGGGAGCATGGAGCCAGCCTGGATTGGGCGGCAACGCAACGCGGCTCCTGGCCGGATCGGGCGCCAGCGCGGCGCGCTGGACGACCACCGGCCAGGTCGTCTTGACTGGTTGGGTGCCCGGCGGCCTGGGGGTGTTCCTGAGCAGCGATCACACGACGTTCACGCCGCTGCGCGCGCCGTTGCTGGCCGTCGATCCCGGCGTATGGAAACGGCCCGCGCCGTCGGAACTCGTCTTCTATCCGGTCATCCTCGACGCCGGGACAGGCACCAATCAGCTGAGCAACGCGTGGATGATGGTCTAAGCGTACATCCAGCCCGATGAGGCAGGCGACAAGAAATATCTCGTGTTCCGCGAGGTGACAGTGTCCACCTCGCAGGCACCTGTCTCCTCGCAGGTCGGCGTGTTGCTGGCCCGCTGGCGCAACGCCGCGTTGCGCGACCGCTGGTCGACGACAGCGCCCGTGCCCGGCAACGACGCGGGCTACAAGCTCGAGGCCACATCGGGCTATCTCATGACGGCAGCCCCCTCCGGCCATTCGTCGGAGGAGTTGGAGGACTGCGTCAGCGACCGGCCCGGACACCCCGACCACCTATTGGCCAAGAAGGACTTTTGCGAGGCGCACGCCTATCGACGCCTGCGCACGGCGGGGTGGGTCTTCGGGGCGCGGGAGCCGGACACGCAGCCGCTCTATCAGTGCTACGCCGACACCGAGCACTCGCATTTCGCGGCGAATCGGCCCGACTGCGATGGCCTTGGTCAGATGGAGACGCTGCTCGGATACGCCCTCGTTCGATAGAGTTGCCCATCGGAACTGGAGGACGCATGCCGGCCACTACCGGACTGTTACACAGGTCAGCTTCGGAAGCGCCCAGTTCAGGCACACGAGCGGTGATGCTGGCCGGAACGCTCCAGCGTCTGCGACTACTCCCGGTCAGGTGGGCCCGCGAGCGGGTGGGTCTTAAGACACCCCATTCTGCTTATCCGAAGCCCGGTGGAGGACCGGTAGACTTGGCGGCGCGCAGCAAACTCGGGAAATCAAATGAAAACACTGCACCACTACACCAGCGAAGAAGGCCACGCGGGGATCATCCAAAGCAAATCACTTCGGCCGTCGCTCAGAGCCAACAATCCAAAGGACGCCCGATTTGGTGACGGTCAGTATTCGAGCGATATTCTTCCGGGGACGAAGCGCCCCGGCCAACTATCCATGCTCTTCTTCGGTATGCCTTTTGCTGGTCGGCGCTTCACGCATTACGTCTCCATTGATACCAAAGGGCTTGACGTAGTGTTCGGCCGCCAGAGCGTCTACGTCGTGAAGAATTCTGGCCCGCTTGACATTTCCAAGCGCTTGGTCGCCAACGGCAAAAACTGAGAAATATCATGCCTACCTATCTCTATGCCAAGTGGAAGACTGCCCCGGCCGACAGCCCAGTCGAGTTCTACAGCGAACTCGATGATGCGCGTTGGGAAAAGCGCAAGGTTGAAGTTTTTCCCGATGGTCACATGGGGTACGCATCTGCGGCGAAATCGTCGAACGACGGCACCCGGCTATCGATCGTTGCTTTGCCGCCGTTGAACGAGATCACCCGCCAGATCGAGTTCGATGCCAAGATGGTTTCCGCTGAAGAGTTCGAAGCCGCTTGGCGGAAGGCGACGGCATGACCATGCGGTTCGTTCAGGGGGATGCGACCGCTCCCGCGAGCGAAGGTCCGAAGGTCATCGTTCATGTCTGCAACGACATCGGAAAATGGGGGAAGGGATTCGTTCTGGCGATTAGTAGGCGCTGGAAAGAGCCAGAGCGGGTCTTCAAGGCGTCCTTCAAAGCGCTAAGCCCGCCGGTGCTGGGAGATGTGCAGTTCGTTTCCGTCGAGCCATCGATCATCGTCGCAAATCTGATTGGCCAACATGGTGTCGCTACAAAGGCGTCCACGACGCCGCCCGTGCGCTACGACGCGATTGCAGAGGGACTTGCAAAGGTTGCTGAGCATGCGCGCACCAATGGAGCGTCGGTGCACATGCCTCGCATCGGATGTGGCCTCGCGGGGGGGGACTGGTCGATGATCGAACCGATCATTGCTGGCACGTTGACCAAGTCGGGCGTCGACGTCACCGTTTACGACTTCGCTGCAGACTGAACGCCCACTTGTGGTGAACTCGCCGGTGGCTGCCACCGCCACTGAAGGACGCTCCTCATCGACAGCCTTACGCGTTCATCGGTGGACCCTGTCGCCGGGTATGCCTAGCGGTTACGCACCAGTTCGCTGCCTGATCGTGGGTCGTCCGTCTTGGGCGGCAGCCGGCCATCTCCGGCCGTTCGGGAACGTCCGTTGTGTGGCTGCTCCATCTTGTGGAAGAGCTGTTGTCGTGTGCACTGTCGCAATCGACCCGTTCCCGCATACGACGCAAGCCGTCCGCGAGCCAGCGTATGCGGAAATATTATCAGATGAAATCAGCCAAGCAGACGCACGGGAACCACCACTTTGTGCCCGAGTTCTACCTGCGTGCCTGGGCGACATCCGATGAGTCGCAAGCCCGACGTCTAACCTACTACCGCTGGGTGCAGGGGCGTTTGATAGCGAGTCGAATTTCGCCAAAGGGCGCCGCTGCAGAAGCCGAGCTTTACGCCAGCATCGACAAGGAGGGCGGAAAGAGCCAAACGGTTGAAATGGACTACTTCGGGCCGCAGGTCGACGACCCAGCAGCGCCCGTTATAACCAAGATGCTTGCCGGCAATGGGCCGCTCACCTCGGAAGACGCCGCTGTGTTCGCGCGCTACTTGCTTGCGCAACGTGTCAGAACGCCTGGCTACGTCGGGCACCTGCGTTCCGAGGCGTTGCTTGCACTCGACGATGTAGCGCGAAGCTTAGAGGCGGACTACCAGAAGGTCCGCCACGAGACTGCGCCAGCGACGATGGCCGATTTTTTCCGGCAGAGCATGCCGCACGTCGAGCACTACATCGGCGTGCATAGTCTTCCGCGGCTGATCGACCAGCCCCAGTTGCTGGCCGATATTCTTGGCTTCGATTGGGCATGGGGCCCTGTAGGCTTTCTCTCGAACTTCATCAGCCGTAACCGCGAGGAACTCCTCAAACGGTACAGTGCTTTCGTTCAGCTTCCACATCTCGCGGACGACCTCGACAAAACTCATGTCGACGTTGCGCATCTTCCAGCGGTATTCCTTGATCGACTGAGGAGCATCCCGGTCTTTCGACCAACGCCACACAACTGTCCCGAGGTAGTACGCGACGTACAGCCAGCTCGCGACTATAAAAAGCATGTCGAAGGCGAAGATGAACGCGAACTTTCCGATGCTGCGCCACACGTTGCGCTTCGCGTCCTCCGCCGTCCAAGAACCGACGCCCTGAAGCACCCAATTCAGCCTCAGGCCAATCTTCTTGAAGTTTCGGTTCATCAACGAATTGACCTTGATTAGCATGGTGCCGCAGCCCCACAGCACCATCATCGCTGCGACACCAACGCCTGAAAAATAGTCCATGCACGCTCCACAGATGAGTTCACGAAGTGTGGCACGGGCGACCTGACCTTTCCACCGGGCGAGTTGAACTCCATGGGCCGATCTGGAACGCACCGCCGTCACTTGCCAAGTGCGCGTTCGCCGGACGGCCGATTTCGGAACGCCAACGACCGGCCACGCGAGCACACCCACCCCGTCTTCGATCCAACCCTGAGCGCGTCTTCCCGACGCTGTGTGTTTGGTGCTCCGTTAGAGTAATTTTAAGTCGACCACCACCGAAGTACACCGTTAGCGGCGTTCTGGCCACGCAGACTTCATGCTCAGCACACAGACGACAGTGACAATGGAGCGATGAAATTCATCGGCCTGGAGCGGACCCGCCACACGACAGAGCGCCTTCGGGCAGCACGTAGCCAGAAGAAGGCATTCCCAATAGAAGCTTCCGGGCAAGCTGCCCAGCAATGAAGAAAGGCACGCTAATCCTTTCAGCGCTAAATCTGCTCGCGGCCTCCTGCCTCGTCGCATTCGTACTGAGCGCACGAGATATGGCAGTCGCCGAAGGTCGGGATTCATACGATTTCGGAGACAGTGCGAGCTTCTTCGTCATGGTTGCACCAGCCCTCGTGCTGTGCTTAGTCGCTGATGCTATTTGGGCGGGCGTGGCGTTGGTGGCGCTCGCCAAGCGACGAGATTCAGAGTCGGCCATTGCCTGCGTCGTCGTCCTGGTGGGGTGGACGGTGGTCTTCGCAGCGTCTAGACAGTGGGCGCAACTGCCCTCCGGTGAAGCGGCCGGAGCGTCGACACCCATCCACCTGGTACGTTGAGCTCGGCCCTGATGACCTCAACGGGGCAGTTGGTTCAAGTTAGATTCGGTGCGCTGTTGAGTGATTGCTCGGCGCGCAGCATCGAGCGTTTCCGATGAGCTTCCATGTTGAATACCGCCGTTTGCCTCGGCTCTCCTTGAACGTCAAGTATCGGGCGCTGAATCTGGCTGAGCGAAGGACTGCATTGGGTCAAGAACAGACTTCCGCTTCCCGACGGCACGAACGTCAAGTTTCGGGCGTCCAATCTGGCGCGGCGGATGTCGGTTCTGGGTCGTTCTGTGACTTGCGCCGCGCCGCGAAGCGGTCGTAGAACAGGGCCGTCGCACGGTTCGCTGTTCGAGACGCGTTCAACGGCAGTCTCAAAGACCAGTTCCGGGTGGCCAGTCGCCACGTACGACCGCGGCCCGCCGGACGCCGCATTCGCATACCGCCTTTGTCCCGTGCTGACGCCGCTCCGTGGAACTCCAGACCGGATATCTCCGCACCAGGCTGTGATGACCTGCAAAGCAGCGGAAGCTGACGACGGCACATCGAACAGTTCGCGTTCAGCGTGGAAGGCGATCGGCCGGGAGGCTGTCATCGAGCCACCGCCTTCGCCCGCCGAAGCAGAGGCCCGAGCCCGTCTTCATCCCGTCTCGTGGCTCCAAGGGTCAAGCTCCGGGCGAGTGCCGTCCCCCGCAAGATCGGCGAAGGGCTCAAAATATGTGCTTACCGAGGAGCCGTCCTTGATCGACCACATCGACCACATCGTCATCACCACCGACCACGAGGCCGAGTGCGTGCGCTTCTACTGCGAGGTGCTGGGCATGCGCTACGAGACCTTCGTCGGCGGCAACCCGCCGGTCGAGCGCAAGTCGTTCAAGTTCGGGCCGAACAAGATCAACCTGCATGTGAAGGGGCAAGAGTTCGAGCCGAAGGCGCACCTGCCGATGGTCGGGGCGATCGACCTTTGCTTCATCGCGAGTATCCCGCTGGACGAGGTGATCACCCGGCTGGCCGCGGCGGACTTGGCGATCGTCGAAGGGCCGGTGATGCGCACCGGCGCCACGTCGAGTATCCGTTCGGTCTACGTGCGCGATCCGGACCTGAACCTGGTCGAGATCTCAGAGGCCGTCGCGGGCTGAACGCCTAGTGCGAATGGTCGTGTTCGTGGCCGCGCGCCGTGGCCGGAGCCTTCTTGCGGGCGCGCGTCTTCGCGGCCGGCCGGCAATCGCTGCACAGGCCGTACAGCGTGATCTCGTGCCGCGCGACCGCGAACCCCGGCGGCGCGAGCGACGACAGGTCGCCCGGGCACTGCAGCACGTCGAACACGCGCTGGCAGGCGTCGCAGCGGAAATGGTGGTGGTGATGCAGCTGCGCCTTCTCGTAGCGCGGCACCTCGCCGGGCAGGGTCACGACCTGCACCACGCCGGCATCCACCAGCGCCTTCAGGTTTCGATACACCGTGGCCAGGCCCAGCGCGGCCACGTGGCGGCGCGCCTCGTCCAGCACCTCGGTGGGCGTGAGCGGGCGGCCGGCGGCCTCGATGGCCTCGCGGATGGCGGTGTTCTGGCGGGTGGCTCGTTCCATGTCCATAAATTGTGGCACGACCTGATGATATTGAGGATGCATTATCATTAAGCCATGCTCGCAGGTTTTTCCCCCGTTGCCCTGACCGCCGCCGCCGTGGCCTCCACGCTGGCCGGCGGCGCGATGGCGCTGCGCTTTCGCGATCGGCTGCACTACCTGCTCGGGTTCACCGCCGGCGTGCTGCTGGGCGTGGTGGCATTCGACCTGCTGCCCGAGATCTTCACGCTGGCTCGCGAGCACCAGTTCGACCCGTCGGCCTCGATGATCGCGCTGGTGGTGGGCTTCGTGCTGTTCCACAGCCTCGAGAAGTTCGTGCTGGTGCACCCGGCCCAGGAAGAGCACTACTCGCACCACCACCATCCGCACGTGGGCCTGGCCTCGGCCGCGGTGCTGGCGGCGCACAGCTGCATGGACGGCGTGGCCATCGGCATCGGCTTCCAGGTGTCGCCGATGGTGGGCCTGACCGTGGCCATCGCGGTGATCGCGCACGACTTCTCCGACGGCCTCAACACGGTCAGCCTGATGCTGCGCCATCACAACTCCACGCGTCGCGCCATCGCGATGCTGGCGGTCGACGCGCTGGCGCCGCTGGTGGGTGTCCTGCTGACGCTGGCGTTCACCATCCCGCCGTTCCAGCTGATGGTCTACCTCGGCTTCTTCGCCGGTTTCCTGCTGTACATCGGCGTGTCCGACATCCTGCCCGAGGCGCACTCGCGCGCCGGCCCGGGCGTTGCGGTGAAGTTGATCGCGCTCACGTGCGCGGGCGCCGCGTTCGTGTACACGGTGGTGCGCCTGTCGCCGTGACCCCCGAAGGGTTGAATTCAGTATTGACCGAAGGCGGCGCCACCATGGGCGCTCGTCCTACAGACGCCTCGTAACGCGGCTGTAACGGCGTGCGCAACATTGAACCCGCGAGGAGCGCCGCGATGGCGACTGAAATTCCCTTGCGCCGGCTGCAGGTCGTCGGCGCATTGCTGGTCCTGATCGGCCTGGCCCTGCTCGTTGGCGGCGTCATGCTGGTCGTCGCTGGCGGTTCGGTGGCCTACCTGTTGGCGGGCATCGGCTTCGCCGCCTCGGGCGTGCTGCTGTGGCGGCGCTCGACCACCGCGTTGCTCGTCTATGCGGTGCTGCTGGCGGCGTTGCTGGCCTGGAGCCTGTCCGAGGTGGGCCTCGACTGGTGGCCGCTCGCGGCGCGCCTCGACGTCGCTTTCGTGTTCGGCCTGCTGTTGGTGTTGCCATGGTTCGCGCGTCCGCTCGACGGCCCCCGCAGCCACTGGGGCGTGCTGGGCGCCGCCGTGGCGGTGTCGGCCGTCGTCGCGATCGTGGCCGGCACGCGCAATCCGCACGACGTCGACGGCGACCTCCCGCAGCCCGCCAGCGCCGCCGTGACGGCTGCCAGCGACGTGCCCGACGGCGAATGGCACGCCTATGGCCGCACCGCCGCCGGCCAACGTTTTTCGCCGCTCGCGCAGATCACGCCGGCCAATGCCGGCCACCTGCAGGTGGCTTGGCAGTTCCGCACCGGAGACGTGCGCGGCCGCCCCGGCGACCCCGAGGAGACCACTGACGAGGTGACGCCGCTCAAGATCGGCAGCCGCCTCTACCTCTGCACGCCGCACCAGTCGGTGATCGCGCTCGACGCCACCACCGGCGCGCAGGCCTGGCGCTACGACCCCAAGATGGCCACGGGGCTCGCGCTGCAGCACCAGACCTGCCGCGGCCTGTCGTACGAGCCGCCGCAGGGCGCCGCCGCGGTCGCGCCCGTTGCGGCCGCGTCGCTCGCCACCTCGGGCCGCGCGCTGGACATCGCCGCCAACGACGGCAAGGCGCGCGCGGGCTGCGACGCCAAGCTGTTCCTGGCCACCGCCGACGGCCGGGTGATCGCGCTCGATCCCGACACCGGCGCCGTCTGCAGCCGCTTCGGCGGCGGCGCGGGGCAGATCGACCTGGGCGCGGGCATGCCCAACCTGGACCCCGGCTCGTACTATTCGACGTCGCCCGTGGTTGTCACGAAAAAGCTGCTGATCGTGGGCGGGACCGTGCTGGACAACGTGTCCACCAAGGAGGAATCGGGCGTCATCCGCGCGTTCGACATCGACACCGGCGCGCTGGTGTGGAACTGGGACTCGGGCAACCCCGACGTCACCACGCCGCTCGCCGCCGGCGCGCACTACACGGCCAACTCGCCCAACAGCTGGTCCATCGCGGGCGTCGACGAGACGCTGGGCATGGTCTACCTGCCCATGGGCTACCAGCCGCCCGGCCCGTGGGGCGGCCATCGCAGCGCCGCGGTGGAAAAGTATTCGTCGTCGGTGACGGCGCTGGATCTCGCCACGGGCCAGGTGCGCTGGGTGTTCCAGACGGTGCACCACGACCTGTGGGACTACGACGTGCCGTCGCAGCCCTCGCTCGTCGACCTCACCATCGGCGGTGCCACGGTGCCGGCGCTGGTGCAGCCCACCAAGCAGGGCGAGCTGTTCGTGCTGGATCGACGCACCGGCAAGCCTGTGTTGCCGGTGACCGAGGTGCCCGCGCCGGAGGGCGCCGCCACGGGCGACCACAGCGCGCCGACGCAGCCGAAGTCGGCGCTGTCGTACGAGCCGCCCAAGCTCGAGGTCAAGGACATGTGGGGCGGCACGATCCTCGACCAGATGGTGTGCCGCATCCGGTTCGCCAAGCTGCGCTACGAGGGTCGCTTCACGCCGCCGTCCACGCAGGGCTCGCTGATCTATCCGGGCAACTTCGGCACGTTCAACTGGGGTGGCGTGGCCGTCGATCCGCAGCGCGGCGTGGCGTTCACCACGCCCACCTACCTGGCGTTCGTGTCGACGCTGGTGCCGCGCGCCAACGCCACGAAGGAGTACGTGCAGAACGGCCATCCGCCCGAAGGCGCGCTGCCCGCGCTCAACGAGAACTTCGGCGCGCCGTTCGCCATCAAGCTGGGCCCGTTCACGTCGCCGCTGGGCATTCCGTGCCAGGCGCCGCCGTGGGGCTACGTGGCCGGCGCCGACCTGCACACGGGCAAGATTGCATGGAAGCACCGCAACGGCACCGTGCGCGACCTGTCGCCGCTTCCGGTGCCGTTCCGCATGGGCGTGCCCAATCTTGGCGGCCCGGTGATGACCGCGGGCGGCGTCGCGTTCCTCTCGGGCAGCATGGACGACTACGTGCGCGGCTACGACGTCCGCGACGGCCACCAGGTGTGGGGAAGCCGGCTGCCTGCCGGCGGCCAGGCCACGCCGATGACCTACACGGGCGCGGACGGTCGCCAGTTCCTGCTGGTGATCGCGGGCGGCCACGGCTCGACGCACACCAAGCCGGGCGACTACGTGATCGCCTACGCGCTGCCGAAGCGCTGAACGTGGATCCTGCGACTGCGCGCAGGATGACAAGGTTTCGTCATCCTGCGCGCAGCGAAGCGACGTCGCAGGATCCACGATCCGGCCTGCTGGTTCACCAGGAAAGTGGCGCCCTCGGGCGGCGCTGGATTCACCTGGCGACGTAAAGAAAGATTTCTGGCCCAGAAGCTGAATTGCCCTTCATTTCCGCCTTTCATTGCCGATTGGCTCGGCGGCCGAATCCCTAAAGTTCGTTCATCCGAATCAAGGAGTCCGTCCATGTCGTCCGTCCAATCCTCCACCAGCACGATCACCTCGCCGTACGCCACGGTGAAGGAACAGATCCGGCCGGCCCGGTCAGGCGTCGACGAAAAGGACGCCGGCACCCTGGGCAGCGCCCTGACGGGCCTCGGCAACGCGATCGCCGATGGCGCCAGCGCCACCGTCACGCTGTCCGAGAGGGCGCTCGGCGCCGTCGAGGACGCGGTCGAGAACGGCGCCGCCGAGGTCGGCGCCGCCGCGATGGCCGCCTACGCCACCGTGCGCGACGGCGTCGGCAGCGCGGTGGACGGCATCGAGCACGCCGCCGTCGACGCCTGGCACGGCATGGAACACCTGGCCTCCGAGGGCGCGCACGAGATCCGCAAGGGTGCCGACGAACTCGAACACCTGGGCAGCGAGGCTTGGACCGCCATCGAGAACGGCGCCCATCGCGCCAAGGACTACGCGGTCGCGGCCGGCGAGGGCATCGAGACCGCCGCGGGCTACGTGGGCGACGGCATCTCCGAAGTGGCCGACGGCGTGGGCAACGTCGCCGGCCGCATGGCCAGCTACGCCACTGTCGGCGCCGCCGCCGTCGAGCGCGCGTTCAGCGCCGTCGTCTGAGCTCTCGCCCGCACGCGTCGGAACCCACCATGTCGTCCCTGAAGATCCTTGTCCTGGCCGCGGCCATCGTCGTCCTGCCCGGCTGTTCCATCATCAGCCCGGTGCCGCTGGTGGAACTGGTCAAGGCCACCGGCGCCGTCGCCGTCA
>JACMOG010000211.1 GCA_014378125.1 Vitreoscilla sp.
CGCCGCCGTGTGCCGCGGTGCCACCACCTTCGAGGAGCTCGAGCGTGTCACCATCGACGGCTGAGCGCGAGCCCGCACTCGTGGCCGCCATGGCGCGGGCACAGGGGATGCGCATGCGTGTTTCTCGTGCCTGGGCGAGCGCGCGCGGACGCGTTCCGCGCCATGTCGCCTACCTGCAGGCAGGACGGATGCGCTCGTGGTGCGTCAGCGATGCGCAGCCCCAGGCCGCATCCGAGGTCGATTCGTTCGCCGCGTGGTGCGAGGCCCATGCGGGCACAGACGTCGCGCTGCGCCTGGCCGGCCCGTTGACGCGCAACCTGGCCGTGGACGCGGCCCTCTCGCTGCGAGAGCCCGGTGCCCTGCGGGGCTACGCACGACAACAGTTCGAGCATTACCACGGCGCACGGGCCACCGACTGGCCACTGGCGACCTGGCCGGGTGGCGTCACCGCCCTGCACGGTATCGACCTCGGCGCGTTGCAGTCCACCGCGAGCGCGCACGACGTGCGGCTCGTCAGCGTCGCACCGGCCTGGGCAGCCGGACTCGACGGCGTGTCGGCATCCTGCCCCGAGTTCGGGGGCCCCGGTCGCAGCGCCCTGCTGCTGGTCGAAGGGGCGGCGGCCACCTGGCTGGTGGCGCACGACGGGCTCGTCGTCTCGCTGCGCCAGCGCTACCTCGTCGCCGCGCATGTCGACGACATCGCCCGCCTGCTGCACGCGCTGGCCGACGAGGAAGACCCGCTGTCCGGGTTGCCCATCGTCGCCGGCTGGGATGTCGACGTTCCATGGCCGCTGCCAGTTGGTCTGGCCAGCGTCTTCGGCTCGCTGGGCAATGACGGCGTCCTCTCTGCCTGGCTGCAAGGTGCGACGCCGTGACCGCCGCCAGACCCGGGTGGCCACGGCCCGAGTTCCTAGCTGGCCCGCGACATCGGCCGGCGCTGGCTTGGCTGTGGACGGGCGCCGCCCTGCTCGTGTGCGCGTTCGCGGCGAGCGACTGGCTCGCGGCGCGCGACGAGCTGGCTTCGCAGCGCGAACGCCTCGCGCGTGCGCTGCGACATTCGAACCCCGCCTCGCCGCGTCCGCGCGCGGCGGCGGCCAGCGCTCCGGCCGAGGCCGACGCGATCCGCGCCGCGCGCGCGGTGATGGAGCGAATTGCGCACCCGTGGGATCGCATCCTGGCCAACGTGGAGGCCGAGACGCCATCCGGCGTGCAATGGCTTCAGCTGGATCATGACGCCGACGACGCCAACCTCCGGCTGGAGGGCGCGGCCGATGACGTGGGCGACGTGATGCAGTTCATCGACGGTCTGTCCGACCGATCCGGTTGGACCGACGTCGTGCTGGGCAGGCTGCACACGGCCGATGGCCCGGAGGCCAGCGCGACCCCCGTGCGCTGGCGCTTCGAGCTGCGAGCCGGCATCGACGCGCGCCGCATCACGCTCGCGGGCCAGCGTGGGGAGCGCTGAAATGGCGACCTCCCTGCGCATCTCACCGCGTGACGCGATCGCCCAGGCGCGTGGCTGGGGCTGGCCCTTCGTCACGGGCGCCGTGGTCCTCGCGCTGGCCGGCGGCGTCGGGCTGGGACTCGTGCCCGCTTTACGACGCGAGTCCGAGGCCGTCGCGCTCGACGCGGACGCCGCCGCGCATCGGGCGGCGCAGTCGGGCGCGGCCCTGCGCGAGGCGCGGGCCACCGGACCCACGTCCGACCGATTCATGGCCGGCTTTCCAGCCGCCGATGTGCGCCAGGCACGCGTGGCGGCGCTGCTCGCGTTGGCCGTGCATCACGCGCTGGAGCTTCGCCAGGGCGAGTTCCAGCTGGGCCAGGACAAGGCCACCGGCCTCGCGCGCTACGTCGTCACGCTGCCGCTCAGTGGCTCCTACGTGCAGCTGCGCGCGTTCATCGAGGAGGCGCTCGGCACAGACGCCGCGCTGAGTCTCGACCGGTTGCGGCTGCGGCGCGCGTCCACGGGCGCGGCCGTCGTCGAGGCCGAGCTGACGTGGTCCTTCTACATGCGGCCGCGCGATGCGCCATCCGACGCGGGCACGCGATGACCCGCCTCCTTCCCGCCACAAGACGCCGCCGTCTGGGCCTCGCCGTCGTCGCCACGTTGGCCGCCACCGTGTGGGCCGCGACGCAGGACGACGCGTCGCCGGAAGACGCCAACGTGCCATCCCGCGCCGCCACCACACGGACACCTCCGCGAACCGCATCGACCCCGACCGCGCTCGCCCAGGCGTGGCCCGACCCGCCCGCCATCGCCGAGCGTCCCTCCTGGCGCGACGCGTTGCCGCAAGGCGTCGCGGCCTGGGGCCCGGCTCCGCCGCCACCCGTTGCGCCGCCGCCGGCGCGCGCGGCGGCGGCCTCCGCGCCGCCGCAGCCACCCGAATTTCCGTACACCCTGATCGGCCGCATCGACGACGGCCAGCCGTGGGCGATGTTGAGCAACCGCGAGCGAAGCTTCGGCGCCAAAGCCAGCGACGTCATCGACGACGTGTGGCGCGTGGACGCCATCGACGCGTCCGGCGTGACGCTCACCTGGCTGCCCGGCGGCATCACGAGAATCCTGGCGTTTCGCACCTCATGACCCACTTTCGAACGACATCTCGCCGCGCTACCGGGCCGCTGCTGGCGCTGCAATGCGCCCTGCTGTGTGCCGTGCTCGCCGCGTGCGCCTCGCCGGCGCTGGGCGACGCGGATCAACTCGCTCTCGAGGGCCGCCACGAGCAGGCCCTGGCCGTTCTGGACGCTGCCCGCCGCGTCGATCCGGGCGACCACGCGCTGCAGGCCGCGCAGCAACGAGAACGCGAGATGACCGTATCCGTTCTCGCCAACCAGGCCGCGTCCGCGCGCGCCGGCGGCCGCCTGGACGTCGGCCGCGATCTTCTTGCCCGCCTTGAGAAGAACGACCCCGATCACCCGCGCACCGCCGCACTGCGCGACGAGTTGCGGCGCGACGCGCGCCA
>JACMOG010000212.1 GCA_014378125.1 Vitreoscilla sp.
ATCGTCGACATCATCGGCGTGATCGACGGCATCGCGTTCCAGACCAACATCCTGGCGCTCAACGCCGCCGTGGAGGCGGCGCGCGCCGGCGAGCACGGCCGCGGCTTCGCCGCGGTGGGCGCCGAGGTGCGCACGCTGGCGCTGCGCAGCAGCGGGGCGGCGCAGGAGATCAAGTCGCTCATCGCCACGTCCAGCCAGCAGGTGGCCTCGGGCGCCGCGCACATCGACGAGGTGGGCGAGCTGCTGGCCAGCGTGGTGGCGGGCATCGGCGAGGTGGCGGGCAACGTGCGCGCCATCACGTCGGCCGCCGGGATGCAGAGCAACCACCTCGGCCAGATGTCCGAGGCCATCCGTGGCCTGGACGACATCACGCAGGAGAACGCGGCGATGGTGGAGCACACCTCGTCCGCATCCGCGGGCCTGGGCGAGCGCGCGCGCAGGCTGGCGCGCACCGTGAGCACGTTCCGCCTGCGCCAGGGCACCGCCGACGAGGCGCACGCGCTGGTCACCAAGGCCGTGGCGCTGTGGAAGCGGCGCGGCGCCGCCTGCCTGCCCGAGCTCACCGACGCGGCCAACGGCTTCGCCGACCGCGACATGTACGTGTTCGCGTGGGATCGCTCGCTGGTCTACCACGCGTTCGCCGGCAAGCCGCACAACCTGCGCAAGACTGCCGCGCAGATCCTGGGCACCGACGTGTCGCAGCTGACGCACGACGTCTGGGCCGCGGCGGCCAACGGCGGCGGCTGGGTCGACTACGACTTCCTGAACCCGATCACGGGCCAGGTGGCGCCGAAGACCTCGTTCGTGGTGCCGGTGAGCAAGGACCTGGTGCTGGGCTGCGGCATCTACAAGACCGTGCAGCGCCACTGAGGTCCAGGGGCCAGACCCCGTGCGGGGTCTGGTCCCTCTAGCCGAGGCCGGCGACTGCAAACGGGGTCCGACCCCTTCCGCCGATCGCGGGGATTGAACATCGGCGGGGCGCTGGTAGGCTCGACGCCTTCACTTCGTCACCCGGCAGGAGCCTTCCATGAATTCCCCCGCATCGCGCACCACCCAGGGCCGCGGCCGTCTCTACGACAGCATCATCGACACCGTCGGCGACACCCCCTGCATCCGGCTCAACCGGATCGCGCCCAAGCATGTGCGCGTGTACGTCAAGGCCGAGTTCTTCAATCCGGCGTCGTCGGTGAAGGATCGCCTGGCCACCAGCATCATCGAAGAGGCCGAGCGACGCGGCGACCTCAAGCCGGGGCAGACCGTGGTGGAGGCCACCAGCGGCAACACCGGCATCGGCCTGGCCATGGTGTGCGCCGCCAAGGGCTCCCCGCTGGTGGTCACCATGGCCGACTCGTTCTCGGTGGAGCGCCGGCGCCTGATGCGCTTCCTGGGCGCCCGCGTGGTGCTCACGCCGCGCGCCGCCAAGGGCTTCGGCATGTACCAGAAGGCTCGTGAGCTGGCGCAGGCCAACGGCTGGTTCCTGGCCAGCCAGTTCGAGACCCCCGACAACGCGAAGATCCACGAGAACACCACCGGCCGCGAGTTGATGGCCGACTTCGCCGGCGACCGCCTCGACTACTGGGTGAGCGGCTACGGCACCGGCGGCACCGTCACCGGCGTGGCACGGGTGCTGCGCAAGGAGCGGCCCGAGACGAAGATCATCCTCAGCGAGCCCGCGGCGGCCCAGCTGCTCGCCAGCGGGGTGCCGCAGGCGCGCGACGAAGCCGATCACTCGCCCACCGTCAGCCACTCCGCCTTCACGCCGCACCCGATCCAGGGCTGGACGCCCGACTTCATCCCCTACGTGCTGCAGGAGGCCATCGACAAGCACTACTACGACGAG
>JACMOG010000213.1 GCA_014378125.1 Vitreoscilla sp.
GCGCCTGGTGGGCGAGAAGCACTTGAAGCTGCGCGTGCGCCATGGCGGGCAACTGCGCGACGCGATCTGGTTCGGGCACTCGGAGCCGGTGGCCGAACGGGTGCGGCTGGCGTATAGACTCAGCATCGATGAATTCCAGGGGCAGCAGCGACTGCAGATGGTGGTGGAGGCGGCGGGCTGAAGACCGCGCCTCCGACGAGGGCCCGGGGCCGGAGACCATGCCGGCGCGCGGATCAAGGGAAGGCGAGCGCGATGGCGGTTCACACGCCGGAGCTCGAGGGGAGCGAACATGTTGAAGTCTGCCTGCCGCGCGGCGCTGGTCGCGCTCGCCTGCCTGCCACCCTGTGCGGTGGCAAGCCCGTCGTCGGTCGACATGGGCCCCACGGGAAAGGCGCCGCCGCGCATCGACCCGCTGCTGGAGCCGTTCCTGCACAAGCCGATCTACTCGTACATGACGCTGTCGCCGGATGGCAAGCACATCGCGGCGATAGGCTACAACCCGGCAGGCGACGTGTCGGCCGTCGTCATGCTGGATGCCGACACGATGGAGGCCAACCTCATCGTGCAGCCGCGCCTGTGGTCGGTCAAAGGCTATCGCCCCTACTGGCGTAACCCGCGCAGCGTCTACTGGCTCAGCGACACGAAGATCGCGGTCAACTTCACCATCGCCGACGGCGCCATCTTCGGCGTCGACGGCACGCCGGGAACGGACCTGATGCAGGGCTATGTCCAGCCGCTGCGCGACGCGGACGGCAAGCCGACGCCCTGGCATCTCGTCATGCGCAACAACCAGCGGCGAGAGCTTTCGCGCCTGAACGTGGAGGACGGCACCAACACCTCGTACGACCTGGACGTCGGCGGCCGACCCGTGACATGGGCCAGCGACTCGAGCGGCGACATCCGGGTCGTGCAGACGATCGACACCGCCTTCTGGACGGATCATTCCCGAATGATCACCTGGTATCGCCCCAGCGTGGGAGCAGCGTGGGAGAAGGTGGATGAACGCTCCATCGTCGACGAGCCCTTCCGTCCGCTGTCCGTGCCCAACCGGCCCGGCCGCATCGTCGTTCAAGGGCGCAACGGCGGCGACAAGATCGGGATCTGGGACTACGACGTGAAAAAGCACGCCTTCGTGGACCTCCTCGCCGGCTCGGAGACCGAAGACATCACCGGCGTGATGCTCGACCACGACATGGACGACATCAACCAGGTGGTCACGGACGGGCTTCGGCGCACGGCCCACTGGCTGAACACGCCCTACGCGCGACTGCAGGCATCGCTCGACGCAAGCCTGCCGGATCATGTCAACGTGATCACGCCCAATGCGTCGGGGCGTGTCCTCGTCTATTCGTACTCGGACAAGGATCCCGGCCGCTGGTACCTGCTTGACACCAAGGCCATGTCGATGAAGCTGGTCGACCGCCGGGTCTCCAGCATCGATCCAGCGCGGATGCAACCGATGCAGACGCTGCACTATCCGTCGTTCGACGGATTGTCGATTCCGGCCTACCTGACGCTGCCGGGAAAGCCGACCGCGCCGGCGCCGCTGGTGGTTCTGATCCACGGCGGCCCGCAAGCGCGGGACCGGTGGGCCTTCGATAGCGAGGTGCAGATCCTGGCCGCCCACGGCTACGCGGTGTTCCAGCCCCAGTTCCGGGGATCCACCGGCTTCGGCAAGCACTTCGAGGAGGCAGGCTACGGCCAGTGGGGCCAGGCGATGCAGGAGGACATCAACGCGGGCGTGAAGTACCTGGTGGATCAGAAGATCGCCGATCCCCAGCGAATGTGCATCCTCGGTGGCAGCTATGGCGGCTACGCCGCCCTGTGGGCGCTGGAGAAGGACCCGCTGCTGTTCAAGTGCGGGATCGACGTCGCCGGCGTGTCCGACCTTCGCAAGATGCTGCACGACGACTCGGACACCAGCAAGAGCGCGGTCGCACGCGAGATCGTCCGCCATGAACTGGGCGATGCCAGCGAGATGAAGGTGACGTTCGACAGCGTGTCCCCGTTGAAGCACGCGGATCGCATCGTGGCGCCCCTGCTGCTCGTGCATGGAGATCTCGACCAACGCGTCCCCGTCTCGCATGGCAAGGAGATGCACGAGGCGATGACCGACCTCAAGAAGGAAGTCGAGTGGATCGAGTTCCCCGACGAGCCCCACGGCATCTACAAGACCCAGAACATCCGCATCTACTATGCGGCGGTCTTCAAGTTGCTGGAGCGTACGATCGGCAAGGGCGAGCCGCCCTTTCCGCCGTTCATCGCCTTGCCCACGCAAGAGATCCATCTGTCGCCGACGGACTCGATCACGACCCATTGACGGTCGAGGAGCTCTCCCGAGCGCGAGCTGTCATCGCGTCAATTGCTCAGGAACAGGTCCGCGATCACGCCCGTGGCGATCGCCGCCAGCACGAAGTCGCCGTTCACGTTCACCCCGGTGCTCCTGGCTCGGCTGGTTGTCGTGATGGTCGTCGTGGCGATCCTGCGCCAGGGCGGCCACGGGCAGGACGAACGCGGCGGCGACGAGCAGGACCTCAGTGCACCTGGGGCGCTTCGGCCACGAGCCGCTCGCGCCCTTCAGCGGTCACCTCGTAGCGCCCGCCGCCGTCGAACGACAGCAGCCCCAGCCGACTCAGCGCGTGCAGTTCCTGCAGCACGCGCCGCGTGGCGGGCTCGGGCATGCCGGCGGCGGTCTCGAAGAGGAGTTGGAGTTGGTCGGTGCTCAGCGACGGGGACATGGGAATCCTGGAGGGAAGGTGAACCCCTGGCCGGCAAGCCAGGCGCCCGACGGTGGTCGGATTGCTCGCTCATTTGCACCGGGTGCAGATCGCTGACGGCGGGATGTTCGGGCGTGTGACGGCGCACCCCAGGCCACGGGACATTCGACGGCCGTAAGGAATCGTCCACCCCGCACGACGAAGCAGTACCCTTCTTCGTACGGACGACTGCCCCGTCCGCGATCGCCATGTCCACCCCCCTCCCCCGCCTTCCGCGCCGCGCCTTCGCCACGCTGTCCCTCGTCCTGGCCACAGTGGCCGCCGCGGGCGCGCCGATGGCCGCGTCCGCGGCGTCCCTTTGTTCGGCCCGCTCGGCCGCCACGGTGCCCGCGATCGTCGAGCTCTACACCTCGGAGGGCTGCAGCTCGTGCCCGCCCGCCGAGCGCTGGCTGAGCGCGTTCAAGGGCCGCGACGACGTGGTCGCCCTCGCCTTCCACGTCGACTACTGGGACGGCCTGGGCTGGAAGGATCGCTTCGCGCGGCCGCAGTTCACGCAGCGCCAGAACGCCAC
>JACMOG010000214.1 GCA_014378125.1 Vitreoscilla sp.
ACGGCGTGGTCATGCCCGCGAGTGAAGCGCTGGCGGCAGCCGGCATCACACCGGTGGTGCTGGCCGCGAAAGAGGGTCTCGCACTGATCAACGGCACCCAGGGGGCGACCGCGCTGGCGCTGCACGCGCTGATCACGTTCGAGCCGGTGCTCGAGTCGGCGCTGGTCATCGGTGCGCTGACGGTGGACGCCACGCGCGGCAGCGACGGCCCGTTCGACCCGCGCATCCACGAGCTGCGCGGCCAGCTGGGCCAGATCGACGTCGCCCGCTACTACCGCGCGCTGCTGGCCGGCAGCGAGATCCGCCAGTCGCACGTGGAAGGCGACGACCGCGTGCAGGATCCGTACTGCCTGCGCTGCCAGCCGCAGGTGGTGGGCGCCTGCCTCGACCAGCTGCGCCACGCCGCGCTGATCCTCGTGCGAGAGGCCAATGCCGTCACCGACAACCCGCTGGTGTTCGCCGAGGACGGCGTGCTGGTGTCCGGAGGAAATTTCCACGCGGAACCGGTGGCGCTGGCCGCCGACGCGATGGCCGTGGCCATCGCCGAGGTGGGCGCCATCGCCGAGCGGCGCATCGCGATGCTGATCGACGCCGGCGTGTCGCAGCTGCCGCCGTTCCTGTCGGCCGACGCGGGCCTGAACTCGGGCTTCATGATCGCTCACGTCACGGCCGCGTCGCTGGCCAGCGAGAACAAGTCGCTGGCGCACCCGGCCAGCGTCGACTCGCTGCCCACATCGGCGAACCAGGAAGACCACGTGTCCATGGCCACCTTCGCCGCGCGCCGGCTGCAGCCGGTGATCTCCAACGTGTCGGTGATCCTGGGCATCGAGTGGCTCGCGTCCGCGCAGGGCATCGAGTTCCTGCGCCCGCTGCGCAGCTCGGCGGCGCTGGAGCAGGCGCACGCGCTGCTACGTGCGGAATGCGCGGCCATGCCCACCGACCGCTACCTGGCACCGGACATCGAGAAGGCCACGGCCCTGGTCAGCCGCGGGGCCCTGTCGTCGGTGTTCCGCAACCTCGACGGCCTGCCGACCCTCTGGAAGCCCGCATGAGCGCGCGGCGTTGCGCGGTCACGACCCGCTGCGCTTACACGACGCTGTCACACGCCATCGCCATGCTGCTGGATTGATCTCCGCGTGCATGTCGCACCGCGGGGCACCCTCCCCGAGGACAGACATGCAGCGTCGCATCATCACCGTGGCTTCCGGCACCCTGGCCTGCGCCAGCCTGGCCGTCCTGAGCTCCTGCTTCAGCAACTCGAACGATCCGGCCGCGCCGACCACGTACACGGTCAGCGGCGTGGCCGCCTCCGGCAGCCCGCTGGTGGGCGCGGTCGTGGTGTTGACCGACAGCAAGGGCGCCACGGTCCAGTCGGCGTCCACGGACGCCAGCGGCCATTACTCCCTGACCACGCGAGGCACGGCGCCGTTCGTGCTGACGACGTCGTTCAACGACGTCGACGGCACGCCGGCCTTGCTGTCTGCCGTGCTCGTGCCCACCAGCTCCGCGGCAACGGCCAGCGTCACGGCCAACCTGAACCCGCTCACCTCGCTGGTGACGCAGCGCGTGCTCGGCCTCGTGCCCAGCGCGGCGCCGACCGCGACCCAGATCGCCACCGCCGCCGTGACGAAGGCGTCCATCACCGCCGCGATACAGAGCGTGACGACGGCGCTGCAGCCGGCCTACACCGCGCTGAACGTGCCGGCCGCCTCGGTCGCCGACCCGATCGGCTCGGCCTACCAGGCCAGCGCCACGGATCCGGTCGACAACCTGTTCACGCTGGCGCGCTTCAACGTGCACGCGGGCCAGGTGGCCGTCGGCACCGGCAGCGCGCGCGTGGTGGTGTCGATCCCCGCCACCGGTGCGACGTCGACTCCGGTGTCGACCGTGGCGGCGGCGTCCCTGGCCGCGCTGGGCGCCGGCCCGACGACGACGGCGATCCAGAACGTGATCGTGGTCATCGGCGAGAACCAGACCTTCGACGCCGTGTTCGGCGCCTACCAGGCCCCCGCCAGCCAGGCCGTGAAGAACCTGCTGTCCCAGGGCATCATCAACGCCGACGGCACGCCCGGCCCGAACTTCGCGCTGGCCGTGCAGAACCAGGGCGTCGCGCAGTCCACCTACACGATCAACCCGACGCGGGGTGCCGCCTACGCGACGCTGCCGCAGCCCGAGCTGATCGGCGTGCTCAACTCGCAGTTGCAGGCGCAAGGCGGCGTGCCCGACCCGCGCGTGCCCGCCACGTTGCCCGACGGCCCGTTCCAGAACACCACGTACGCGGCCTACGCGCTGAGCGCCAACAACCCGCTGGGCAACCTGACGGGCGACCCGGTGCACCGCTTCTTCCAGATGTGGCAGCAGACCGGCGGCAACAACGCCAAGCTCGACATGTTCACGTGGGTGGCCACCACGACCGGGCAGGGTGGCGACACCTCGGGCGTGACACCGGCCAACCCGTCGCAGGGCGGCGAGCTGATGGGCTTCGCCAACATGTCCACCGGCGACGCGCCGTACTTCAAGAGCCTGGCGACGCAATACGCCATCAGCGACAACTACCACCAGTCGATCATGGGCGGCACGGGCGCGAACTTCTTCGCCATGGCCACCGCCGACGTCGCGTACTTCAACACGGCGGGGGCCGTGGCCACGCCGCCGGCCAACCAGATCGAGAACCCGGATCCGATGGCGTCGACCGCCAACTTCTATTCGCAGGACGGCTACAGCGGCGGCTCCTACGTGAACTGCTCGGACGCCGCGCAACCCGGCGTCGGCTCTATCCTGAGCTTTCTCGGCAGCGCCGGCGTGAAGCCGAATTGCGATGCCGGCAAGTACTACCTGGTCAACAACTACGGCCTGGGCTACGACATGAACGGCAACGCGCAGCCGATCGGTGCCAACAACTACACCCTGCCGCCGCAGACGGTGCCGACGATCGCCGAGGCGCTGGCCGCCAAGGGCGTCAGCTGGAAGTGGTACACCGGGGGCCGCGAGGCGGCGGACGTGACGGCCGACGCGGCCGCCTTCGGCGTGCCGGTGGCGGTGGCCCAGGGCGCGCAGTACAACACCATCGGCGACCCGCTGGTGGCGTCCAGCAAGGTGATGGGCAGCGCCAGCCTGAAGGCCGGCCTGGCGGGCCTGACGACGCTGTACAGCGACATCGCGGCTGGCACGCTGCCGGCGGTCTCGTTCGTGGTGCCGAAGAATCTAGACAGCGGCCACCCGGGCTACTCGGTGCCGGCCAAGTACGAGCTGTTCCTGCAGGGGCTGATCGCCAAGGTGCAGGCCAACCCGACGCTGTGGGCGCATACGGCCATCATCATCACGACGGACGAGGGCGGCGGCCACTTCGACACCGGCGCCATCCAGCCGGTCGACTTCTTCGGCGACGGTCCGCGCATCCCGATGATCGTCGTGTCGCCCCTGGCGCGTACCAACTACATCGACCACACGTACCACGACCACGCCTCGGTGCTGAAGTTCATCGAACGCAACTGGCGCGTCGCCCCGCTGTCGAGCCGCAGCCGCGACAACCTCCCGAACCCGACCTCGACGTCCGCGGATCCGTACCTGCCCAGCAACAGGACGGCGGCGATCGGCGACCTGATGTCGATGTTCGCGCTCTGACCCGCCGCGGCGCCATGCGGTTGCGCGGCGGCGGCCTGATCGCCCTGGCCCTGTGCGGGGCGATAGTCCTGGCGGCACCGGGCCGCGACGAGGCGCGCGCGGCGCCGCCCGCCGACGCTGCGCCTGCGGCGTCCGCGGCCGCGCGCGATCCGGTCACGATGTGGGTGCGCTATCCCTCGGCGCGCGTCGTGCTCGATCCGGCGGCGACGCTCGGCCGCCAGATGTTCTTCGACAAGGCGCTGTCGGCCTCTGGCCGGCAGTCGTGCGCGAGCTGCCACGATCCGGCGCATGCGTACGGGCCGCCCAACGGCGCGGCCTTGCAGCCCGGGGGGCCGGCGCTGGAGCGCCTCAGCACGCGCTCGGTTCCGTCGCTGCGCTACCTGCGGGTCACGCCCCAGTTCTCGCGCCCCCTGGCGCAGCCCC
>JACMOG010000215.1 GCA_014378125.1 Vitreoscilla sp.
CCGGCGTGACGCCGGCCCGCGAGCAGGCCTGGCTGACCGCGCAGGAGGCGGTGTTCGCCCTGTGCGCCCGCGACCCGCTGGACGTGCTCGCCGACCCTGGGCCGCTGATCGCCCCGCTGCCGGCGTCCGAGCCGCTCTACTGGCGCCAGCTGCGCGAGTACCAGATGGCGGCGGGGGCGTTCTACGCCGCGCACTACGTGCAGAGCCAGCAGGCGTTCGCGCGCATCGGCCGCACGCCGGGCCATCCGATGCAGGCCTGGGGCGCCTATCTCGCGCTGCGCTCGCACCTGCGCGAGTTCCAGTTGCCCACGGCCCCGCCGCCAAAGGACGCCGCGACCCCGCCGGCAAAGGCGGCGCCCCAGCAGGTGGCCGCCCTCGAGACGCCGCGGCGCGAGGGCGCGGCCATCCTGCGCGACCCCGCGCTCGCGGAGGTTCACGAGGCCACGGCGGCCACGCTGCGCCGCGCCGCGTACCTGCTGGCGCCGCGCCAGCGCTTCGAGGAACTCACCGCCCTGCTGGACGACCTGCGTGCCGACCCGTCACGCGACGCCGCGCTCGACGACTGGCAGCTGATGAGCTACTTCACCGGCGACGAGAAGGCGGACGCGCGCAAGTTGGCAACGCTGCGCGAGGCGCACCCGTGGTACGACTGGGTGGCCAACGTCACGCATGAAGATGCCGCGGCCACGGCCACGGTGCCGCCGACCGCGCCCGCGGCGTCCGCGGTGTGCGGGCGCGATTGCCTGTATGCGAACCAGGCCTGGGGACGAGGCGTGGGCACGGCGGAGCGCCGGCCCGAAGACTTCACGACGGGCCAGCATCGCGCCTGGCTGGTGGCCGCGCTGATGAGCGACGCGCCGCTGGTGCCGCCGATGGAGCGCGAGGCCCTGGCCGTCCCGGTGTCGGCCCCTGAATACGCGACCGTGCGCTACTGGCTCGCCGCCCGCCTGGCCGCCACGGGCCACGCCGACGAGGCGCGCGCCCTGGACGAAGGCCTGCTCGTGCGGCTGCAGGCGTCCAGGCCCTTGTCCAGCAGCGCGATCAACCTCGTCACGCAGCAACGGTTCGGCATCGCCACGTCGGTGGCCGACGCGTCCACCTGGCTGCTGATGTCCCCGGTAGCGTCCACCAACCCCGACACCGGCGAGCGCGCCGATCCGGCCCTGGACGTGCTTGTCCCCTCCGACGACGGCGTGCGCTGGCTGGATCGCAGCCTGTCGGTGGCCGACCTGCTGCAGGTGGCGCACGCGCTGAAGGCGCCGTCGGCGTGGCGCAGCCGCGTGGCGGTGGCGGCGTGGATGCGCGCCGACCTGTTGGGCGATGCGCCGTCCGCGCTCGAGGCCGCCGCGCTCGTCGAGCAATGGGTGCCGTCTCTCAAGCCGGTGGCCCTGCGCTATCGGCGGGCGCCCGTTGGGGCCGAGCGTCACCACGGGTTGATCGTGGCCGCGCTGCGCCATGGCATGTCGCCCGACCCGGGCGCGTCGTACCGCGACAGCGGCGGCACCTGGCCCCTGGCCAAGCCAGACGAGACGGTGGCCGACCTGTGGTGCCGCATCGGCGACAACGAAGCGGGCGACTACATGGCCGGCATGCCGGCGCCGCGCAAGAGCCGGCTGCAGCCGCCCGAGGTGACCGCCGACCCGGCGCGCCGCGACGCCGAGCGCGCGCGCCTGCTGAAGACGCATTCGGCCACCGGTTATGTGGGCCTGCACGCCATCGAATGGGCCACCGCGCATCCTGCCGACAAGGACGCGCCGTGGCTGCTCTACGTGGCCGTCCAGTCGTCGCGCGGCGGCTGCGTGGATCCCGACCACACGGCCATCTCGCGCAAGGCCTGGCAGGTGCTGCACCAGCGTTGGCCGCGCAGTCCCTGGACGGAGCAGTCGCCCTACTTCTTCTGATGCTGCGTCGCAGAATCGGCGGCGCCTGTTCCATCCTGCGACAGGTGTGCCAGGACAAGGCGCGACATGATGCGCCCGCCGTGTGTCGGTTCGTCGGTGTTTACGCGGACGGCATGACGTCGGCGCGGCCTTTGGCGGCCCGGTTGACAGGTTGGCACGCGACTCGCAATGTGGAAATGCGGTAGCTCCCGTGACGATGCCCTTCGGCGTCTTCGCGCCAGCCTCGATCCGCCATCGAACCACATCAGGAGACTCGCAATGGACATGCTCGAACCCGGCCGCTTCGGCTTTGCAGTGAACTTCAAGAAGCGCTACGGCAACTACATCGGGGGCGAATGGGTGCCGCCGGTCAAGGGTGAGTACTTCGAGAACATCACCCCCATCACCGGCCGCGCGTTCTGCGAGATCCCGCGCTCCAGCGCGGAAGACGTGGAGCTGGCGCTGGACGCCGCGCACGCCGCCAAGGTGGCCTGGGGCAAGACCTCGCCCACGACGCGCGCCAACATCCTCAACAAGATCGCCGATCGGATGGAGGCCAACCTCGAGCTGATCGCGACCGCCGAGACCTGGGACAACGGCAAGCCCATCCGCGAGACCCTGGCCGCCGACATTCCGCTGGCCATCGACCACTTCCGCTACTTCGCCGGCTGCGTGCGCGGCCAGGAAGGCGGCATCAGCGAGATCGACGAGACCACCTACGCGTACCATTTCCACGAGCCGCTGGGCGTCCTGGGCCAGATCATTCCCTCGGACTTCCCGATCCTGATGGCCGTGTGGAAGCTGGCGCCGGCGCTGGCCGCCGGCAACTGCGTGGTGCTCAAGCCCGCCGAGCAGACCCCGGCCTCGATCCTGGTGCTGGCCGAGATCATCGGCGACCTGCTGCCCAAGGGCGTGCTCAACATCGTCAACGGCTTCGGGCTGGAATGCGGCAAGCCGCTGGCGTCCAACAAGCGCATCGCCAAGATCGCGTTCACCGGCGAGACCACCACCGGCCGGCTGATCATGCAGTACGCCAGCCAGAACCTGATTCCCGTCACGCTGGAGCTGGGCGGCAAGTCGCCCAACATCTTCTTCGCCGACGTGCTCAGCAAGGACGACGCGTTCTTCGACAAGGCGCTCGAGGGCTTCGCGATGTTCGCGCTGAACCAGGGCGAGGTCTGCACCTGCCCGTCGCGCGTGCTGATCCAGGAGTCGATCTACGACCAGTTCATCGAGCGCGCCATCAAGCGCGTGGCCGCCATCAAGCAGGGCAACCCGCTGGAGATGTCCACGATGATCGGCGCGCAGGCGTCTAGCGAGCAGTTGGAGAAGATCCTCAGCTACCTCGACCTGGGCAAGCAGGAAGGCGCGCAGTGCCTGATCGGCGGCGAGCGCAACATGCTCAAGGACGACCTGGAAGGCGGCTTCTACGTGCAGCCCACCGTGTTCAAGGGCCACAACAAGATGCGCATCTTCCAGGAAGAGATCTTCGGGCCTGTCGTCTCCGTGACGACCTTCAAGGACGAGGAAGAGGCCCTGTCCATCGCCAACGACACGCTGTACGGCCTGGGCGCCGGCGTGTGGTCGCGCGACATGAACACGGCGTTCCGCATGGGCCGCGGCATCCAGGCCGGCCGCGTGTGGACGAACTGCTATCACGCGTATCCGGCGCATGCGGCGTTCGGCGGCTACAAGCAGTCGGGCATCGGTCGCGAGAACCACAAGATGATGCTCGATCACTACCAGCAGACCAAGAACCTGCTGGTGTCGTACAGCGACCAGGCGCTCGGGTTCTTCTGAGCGATGGAGCCGCTCACACTCGCCCTCCCTGCCCAGGTGGTTGCCACCGATGCCGCGCTGGCGCTGATCAAGGAACTCGAGGGCCGCCACGGCAAGCTCATGTTCCACCAGTCCGGCGGTTGCTGCGACGGCAGCGCGCCCATGTGCTTCCCGCTGGGCGACTTCATCGTCGGCGACAGCGACGTGTGCCTGGGCGAGATCGGCGGCGTGCCGTTCTACATGAGCGAGTCGCAGTTCGCGTACTGGAGCCACACCCAGCTGATCATCGACGTCGTGCCCGGGCGCGGCGGCATGTTCTCGCTGGAAGGGCCCACCGGCAGGCGCTTCCTCACGCGCTCGCGGTTCTACGAGGCCGCGGAGTGGGAGGCGCTGGTGGCCGCGGGCAAGGCGAAGAACTGATGTAAAACGGGGCATGAACCGCGCCGCCTCGCTCCCGTTTCCCGCGCACGACAGCGTCGCATCGGGCGCTGAGGCCGAGTCGCTGCGCGGCTTCATCGTCATGGCCGTCGTGATCTTCTGACGCGGCGCATACTCGACCGCTCATCTTTCTTCTCTCCGAAGCGCTTCGCGCGGGCTTCGCCTCGCGCCCATGCCCGGTTACGAAGTCAAGCAGCAACGCATCGCCATCGCCGGCGTCGACGACCTGGTCATCCGCTCGCTGCTCGACAAGCAGCAGTTCGCCGACCCCCAGGGCGACGCGGAGCGGCTGGGCATCTCCTCCTCCCTGTGGCCGCTGTTCGGGCTGCTGTGGCCCTCGGGCAGCCACCTGGCCGCGCGGCTGGGCAGACGCGGCGTCGTCAAGGCCGAGCGCATCCTGGAGATCGGCTGCGGGCTGGGCCTCGCCAGCCTGGTGGGCCACCGCGCCGGCGCCGACATCACCGCCAGCGACTGCCATCCGCTGGCCGGCCGCTTCCTCTCGCACAACCTGGTGCTCAACGACCTGGGCCCGATGAAGTACCGCCACGGCCAGTGGTCGGGCCTGCTGCTGCCGCGCGACGCCATCGACGAGCGCGCTCCGACGGTGGTGCACGGCGAGTTCGACCTGATCATGGGCAGCGACGTGCTCTACGAGCGCGACGAGCGCGGCACGCTGGCCAACTTCATCGCGGCGCTGGCGGCGCCCGTGGCCGAGGTCTGGATCGTCGACCCGAACCGCGGCAACCGCGGCGCGTTCCACAAGAACATGGCGCGCCACGGGTTCCGCATGGAGGAGAGCTACCTCGACCATGAACAAGGGGATGGCGTGGCGGCATACAAAGGGCGGATGCTCACTTATCGCAGGCTGTAAGAGCCCTTCGGGAATGCCGCCACGTCCGATATCGGCCGCCCGCCTCCGGCCGACGCGCCGATGCAGGTGCTGCCGTGGGCCGAGGATTCGTCGCGCTCCATCGGCTCCGAAGATGCCAACACGCGCTACCAGGGCGACCTGTTCCTGCCGGGGTGGCTGAAGATCGAGTTGCAGCCGACGGCCGAGCAGGGGCCCGGGGCGTAAGCGGTCTGGCATCCCCCGCGTACGCGGGGGTAATGCCAGCCCCCTTACACCACCATCACGTCGACGCCACGGTCGCGAATGGCGTCGACCACCGATGGATGCGCGTGCGTATCGGTGATGAGCATGTCGAGGCAATCGAGCGCGGCGATCACCGACAGGTTGCGGCGCTGCAGCTTCGACGAGTCGGCCACCGCGATCACCTGGCGCGACACGCGGATCATCTGCGCGTTGAGCTGCGCCTCCATCAGGTGCGGCGTCATCAGCCCGCGCTCGGGATCGAGGCTGTCCACGCCCAGGAACAACCGGTCAGCCGACAGCGTGGCCAGCGCGGCCTCCGACTGCGGGCCCGACAACGTGAACGAGTTTGCCCGCAGCACGCCGCCCAGCATCACCAGGTGCACGTGGCGCGCGTGCGCTAGCGCCATCGCCACGTTGAGCGCGTTGGTGATCACGTTGACGCTGTTGAGCGGCTTCAGCGCCAGCTGCTTGGCGAGCTCGTGCGTGGTGGAGCCGGAGTCCAGCAGGATCGTGTCGCCGTCGCGGATCAGGCTCGCCGCGGCCTGCGCGATGCGCACCTTCTCCGAATGATGATGGCCGGCGCGAATGGACAGCGGCACCTCGTCGCCCTCGCGATGCGACACCGCGCCGCCGTGCGTGCGCAGCAGCGCGCCGCTGGCGGCCATCGCGCGCAGGTCGGAGCGGATGGTGACGGCGGAGGTGTGGAAGCGCAGCGCCAGCTCGTCGCTGCTCACGCGGCCCGCCACGTCGATGAGCGCGCGGATCTGGCGCCGGCGTTCCTCCATGGCCATCACGTCGCCCGCGAGCGGGCGGCCCGCCAGCGGTGCCCGGTTGTCGTCCCAGAGGGCCATGCGCGTGTCTCCGTGAGCGTTCAGGCGAGCCCGCTGCGCGCGAGCGTTTCGACGGCGTCGGGCGACAGCTCGCGGCCCGCGGCGCGCGCGGCAAGCGCCACGGCGCCCAGCACGGGGGCCATCAGCGGCGCGCGCAGCTCGATGCGGGCGGCGCCGCCGTTCTCCGTGGCCAGCAGGCGCCGCAGCGCCGGCAGCACCAGGCCGCCCTCGCCCAGCACGCTGCCCGACGTGGACGCCGCGATGGTGGACACCGACGGCACGCCCAGGATCCGGCGCGTGGCGCGCACCAGCTGCGCCAGCTCGCGCGCGGC
>JACMOG010000216.1 GCA_014378125.1 Vitreoscilla sp.
GCTCGGCAGCCGCAACATCACGGTCAACTGCGTCGCGCCCGGTTTCATCGAGACCGACATGACCGACGTGCTGCCCGAGGCGCAGAAGGCCGCGCTGATGCAACAGATCCCGCTCAATCGCCTCGGCAAGCCCGAGGAGATCGCGCAGGCGGTGGCGTTCCTGGCCTCTCGCGAGGCCGGCTACATCACCGGTACCGAACTGCACGTCAACGGCGGCATGTACATGAATTGAGCGGATTGCCGTATCGGCCGCAAGGCCGGCGCGGCCGTCTGGTTATCTGGGCAAGTAGAATCCGCCCGTTTTTACGCAAACCTCCCGGAGGAGTGTCATGAGCGATATCGAAGCACGAGTCAAGAAAATCATTGCCGAACAACTCGGCGTTCCCGAAGCCGACGTGGCCAACGACAAGGCCTTCGTGGCCGACCTGGGCGCAGACTCGCTCGACACGGTCGAACTGGTGATGGCGCTGGAAGACGAGTTCTCCATCGAGATCCCCGACGAAGAAGCCGAGAAGATCACGACCGTCCAGCTCGCGATCGACTACGCCAAGGGCCACGCCAAGGCTTGAGTCCCCCGCGCTCCCCTCGAATTTCCGACGGGAGCAGCGAGCGGCAGCACCGGGGCTTCCGAGCCCTGGTTCGCCGCCGTCGTTTTTGGCTCTTCGGAGCTTGAGAGAATTCTGAAATGAGTCGTCGTCGCGTCGTCGTCACCGGTCTTGGTCTGGTCTGTCCCGTGGGCAACACGGTGGCAGAGGGCTGGGCCAACATCGTTGCGGGCAAGTCCGGCATCGCCACGGTCACCAAGTTCGATGCCAGCGCTTTCGCCTGCCACTTCGCGGGCGAGGTCAAGGGCTTCAATGTCGAGGACTACATCCCCGGCAAGGACGCCCGCCACATGGATACCTTCATCCATTACGGCGTGGCGGCGGCGCTGCAGGCGGTCAAGGACGCCGGCCTCAAGACCGGCGACCAGCTGTCCGAGCAGGAGGGCGACCGCATCGGCGTGCTGATGGGCGCCGGCATCGGCGGCCTGCCCGAGATCGAGCACACCCAGACCGAGTACGCCACGCGCGGTCCGCGCCGCATCTCGCCGTTCTTCGTGCCGGCCTCGATCATCAACATGATCTCCGGCCACGTGTCGATCTACTGTGGGTTCCGCGGCCCCAATCTCGGCCTGGTGACGGCTTGCACCACCGGCCTGCATTCCATCGGCATGGCCGGCCGCATGATCGAATACGGCGACGCCGACGTGATGGTCGCGGGCGGCGCCGAATCCACCGTGTCCCCGCTGGGCATCGGCGGCTTCGCGTCGGCGCGCGCGCTGTCCACGCGCAACGACGATCCCGCGCGCGCCTCGCGCCCGTGGGAGAAGGATCGCGACGGCTTCGTGCTGGGCGAGGGCGCCGGCGCGCTGGTTCTGGAGGAGTACGAGCACGCCAAGGCGCGCGGCGCCACCATCTACGCCGAGCTCGCGGGCTTCGGCATGAGCGGCGACGCGTACCACATGACCGCGCCCAACGTCGACGGTCCCAACCGCTCGATGCGCGCGGCGCTGGCCAACGCCGGCATGAACGGCGACCAGGTGCAGTACCTCAACGCGCACGGCACGTCCACGCCGCTGGGCGACCTGAACGAGACCAACGCCATCAAGAAGGCGTTCGGCGACCACGCGAAGAGGCTGGCCGTGAGCTCCACCAAGTCGATGACGGGCCACCTGCTGGGCGGGGCCGGCGGCATCGAATCGGTGTTCACCGTGCTGTCCCTGCGCGACCAGGTGGCGCCCCCCACCATCAACCTGTCCAACCCCGATCCCGAGTGCGATCTCGACTACGTGCCCAACACGGCGCGCGAGATGAAGATCGATGTCGCGGTGAAGAACAACTTCGGCTTCGGCGGAACGAACGGAACCCTGGTGTTCCGCAAGATCTGACCGTCACCGACCACGCCCCGTCCCGGCGAGCCATGCGCGCGCCGCCTCCCGTCGAGTTCAAGAGCGCGCTGGGCCGCGCCTGGCGCGCCGCGCTGTCGCTGCTGGTCGGCGCCTCCGTGGCCGTGCCGCTGGCGTGGGGCCTGCCCTGGCTGGCCGCCCGCCGGGACAGCCGCCAGCCTGAGGCCTTCTTCGAGGCGCTTGGCGACCCCCTTGTGCAGGCCGCCCTCGCGATTTGGGTGGCTGCCATGGCGGTGGCCGCATTCTGGCTGGCCAGCAAGCGCGCCGCCGCGGGTGGGCGCACGCTCCGCTGGGATGGCCAGGACTGGGTGCTTTCGGGCGCCGCCCAGGGCCGCCCCGATCAGCGCGGCGACGCCGCCCTCATGTTGGACCTCGGGCCGTGGATGCTGGTGCGCTTCACGCCGACGCCGGGATCGGGGTCGCGCCCCACCTGGCTGCCGCTCATCGTCAGCGGCGACCTGGCGCGCTGGGCCGCATTGCGCGGCGCGCTGTGGAACTGGCGCGCCGGCCACGGGAATGCACGCTGATGGCGATGCTCAATCCCGACCCCGACGCGGCCCTGGTCGAGCGCGTCAAGCAAGGCGACGTCCGCGCCTTCGAGATGCTGGTCGTCAAGTACCAGCGCCGAATCGAGCGCCTCATCGGCCGGATGGTGCGCGACGTCGACCTGGTGGCCGACATCGCCCAGGAGACCTTCATCCGCGCCTACCGCGCGCTGCCGCAGTTCCGCGCCGAGAGCGCGTTCTACACCTGGCTCTACCGCATCGCCGTCAACACCGCCAAGAAGGCGCTGGTCGACATGAAGCGCGATCCCGTCATCACCCACACGGCATTGCGGGGCGGGGATGACGACGATGAAACTTACCGCGGCGGAATGGAACCAACCGACGGCGAGACGCCCGAGGCCCTGCTCGCCAGCAAGGAAATCGCCGCGACGGTCAACTCGGCGATTGCCGCCTTGTCGGAAGATCTGCGCCAGGCAATCACCCTGCGCGAGATCGAAGGACTCAGCTACGAAGAGATTTCGGACGTGATGAACTGCCCCATCGGAACCGTGCGCTCGCGCATCTTCCGCGCCCGCGAAGCGATTGCCGTGAAGCTGCGACCGCTGCTCGATACACGCGACGGCAACCGTTGGTAAGCACACACTCGTCAGTACAAAACCACCCATGAACACCCGACCCCATGCCACCCGGCGAACCGACGACCTGTTGCGAGGTTTGAATGTCCCTGCCTGATAGCGATCGCCCCTCTTCCAACGACAGCCGCCGCATCCTGTCGGCGCTGGCCGACGGTGACGCCACCGACAGCGAGGCCGCCCGCGCGTTCCAGGCCTGGCGCGACGATCCCGACGCCCGCGCGACGTGGCACGCCTGGCAGCTGATCGGCGACGTGCTGCGCAGCGACGACCTGGCGGCCGAGCCGGCCGCCGACGAAGCCTTCCTGGTGGCGCTGCGCGCACGCCTGGCCACCGAACCGGTGGTGCTGGCGCCGCAGCCGCGCGCCGACGAGGCGTCGGTCGCGCAGCCGGTGGCGGCCAACGCGTCGGCGCGTTCGCGCGCTCGCTGGCAGGGCCCGGTGGGGATGGCCGCCGGATTCCTGGCCGTCGTGGGCGTGCTCAACGTCGCGGGCCCGTTCCGGCACGGCGGCAACCCGTCGCTGGCCGCCGCGGGCGCATCGGCCCCGGGCCCGCTGCTGGCGTCCACCACCTCGGTCAACAACAGCGGCGTGGTGCTCACCTCGGCGCAGACCCCGGCCCAGACCAAGGCCGCCGCCGACCAGCTCGCCCCCTACCTCGCCGCGCACCGCCAGTCGGCGATGAGCGGGCCGTTCCAGATGCCCGGCAGCGACCTGCGCAACGTGTCCCTGGTGCAGCCCGCGCAGTGATGGGCGCCGCGTTGTCCACGAGCCTGCGCGTGGCCGCGCTGGTGTGCGCCGGCGCGCTGGGCGCGGGCCAGGCCCGCGCGCAGGCGCAGAAGCCGCCCGCGCCGCCGCAGGCCGCCAGTGGTGCCAGCGCGGCCGACCTGTACGGCTGGCTCGCGCGCATCCGCGACGCCGCCGCGCGCAGCAACTACGTCGGCACCTTCCTGGACAGCACCGGCACCAGCGTGGCCAGCTCGCGCGTGGGCCACTTCAACGAGGGCAAGACCACGCTGGAGCGCGTCGACGCGCTCGACGGCGAACAGCGCTCGATGCTGCGCATCAACGACGAGGTGCGCACGCTGTGGCCGCGCTACCGCGTGGCGGTCATCGAGCCGGTCGACCCGCGCGCCTCGTTCCCGGCGCTGGTGAGCGGCAGCGAGAAGCACATCCCCGATTTCTACGAGCTGCACGTGCAGGCGCCCGACCGGGTGGCCGGCCACGACGCCGACCGCCTGCTGCTGAAGGCGCGCGACGAGAGCCGCTTCGACCACGTGATCTGGGCCGACCACGCCACCGGCCTGTTGTTGCGCGTGGACGTGCAGCTGGCCGGCCGCACGCTGGAGTCGTCCGGCTTCTCCGACGTCAACATCGGCGTGAAGCCCGATGCCGCGGCCGTCTACGCCGAGCTGCATCGCGCCGACGGCTACCACGTGGTCCGCCCCGAGGTGCAGCACACGAAGCTGGAGGCCGAAGGCTGGAGCATGCAGGCCGCCCTGCTGCCGGCCGGCTTCCAGTCGCTGGGCTGCGTGAAGCGCACGATGGACATGCCCGGCGAGACCGCGGTGCAGACCAAGGTGCTGCAGTCGATCTGGTCGGACGGCATCACGCACGTGTCGCTGTTCATCGAGCCGTTCCAGCCGCAGCGCCATCTCACCGAGGGATTGACGGTGATCGGGGCCACCCACACGCTCACCCGCCGCGTCAACGACATGTGGCTCACCGCCGTCGGCGACGTGCCGCCCGCCGCGCTCGACCAGTTCATGCGGGCGCTCGAACGCAAATCCTGAGAATCCCTCGCCGCGCATTCTGCTGCTCGCTTTCCGAGCAAGGCGCGCGCGCATACTCCACCGTTTCAACCGACTCACCGTCCCCGGAGCCCTCGTCCATGTCGCATCCGCACGCCGCCTTCCCGACGACCGTTTCGCCTCGCCTGCGCCTGGCGCTGGCCGTCGCGGTGCTGACCACGACCTCGCTGGCGACCGTGCCCGCCAGCGCCCAGGTGCCGGCGGCGCCCAGCGCCGCGTCGGCCGTCCCCGTGCAGGCCCCCGACACACTGGTGCGCGGCCTGCCCGATTTCACCGGCCTGGTGGAGACCGTCGGCCCGGCCGTGGTCAACATCCACACCAACATCAAGCCCAAGGCGGGCGGCCCGGACACCTCGCTGCAGGCACAGATGCAGCAGCTGATCGAGGAATACATCCGGCGCCACGGCGGCCGCGGCGGCCGCCACGCCCCGCAGGTTCCTGGCGGGAACCACACGCCCCACGACGACCAGCCCGCGCAGGGCTACATCCGCTCGGGGTTCCTGCTGTCGGGCCACGGCTATGTGATGACCAACGCCCCC
>JACMOG010000217.1 GCA_014378125.1 Vitreoscilla sp.
GTTCGCAGCCGCCCTGCGCGCCGCGCCGTCCGACGCGTCGGCGCACCACAACTTCGGCGTGTTCCTGCGCGAGCAGGGCGACCTGGCGCCCGCCATCGAGCGCCTGCGCCAGGCGGTGCAGCTCGACCCCACGTTGGCCCCCGCGCACGAGGCCCTGCTGGCCGCGCTGGTGGACGCCGGCCGCGCCGACGACGCGATGAACCTGGGCCGCGCGTTCGCCAAGACTCATCCCGACAGCGCCACGGCGCTGGCGATGCAGGCCGCGGCGCATTTCGCACAGGGCCACATCGAGGAGTCGGTGGCGTTCTACCGGCGCGCCGCCGCGGCGCCGAACCCGGACGCGGCGCTGTTCCTGGCCTTCGGCAACGCGTTGTTCGCCTCCGGCGACGCCGCCGGCGCCACGAAGCAATACACGCGCGCTGCCGAGCTCGACCCGCAGAACGCCCGCGCGCGCTTCGCGCTCGCCATGTCGCACCTGCGCCCGATCTACGACGACGAGGCCCAGATGGACGCGTCGCGGCGCGCCTTCTCGCGCGCCCTGGCCGACCTGGACGCCTGGTTCACGCCCGCGCGCGCCGCCGCCGGGGCGGCCGCCGTCGGCAGCGTGCAGCCGTTCTACCTCGCCTACCACCCGGTCGACGCCAAGCCCCTGCTTCTGCCCTACGGCAAGACGATGGCGCGCCTGATGGCCACCGGCGTGGAGGCGCCGCGCGCCGCCGCGACCGCCGCGCCCGCGCCGGGCCCGCGCAAGCTGCGCGTGGGCATCGCCACCGCGCACGTGCGCGACCACTCGGTGTGGAACGCCATCACCCAGGGCTGGGTGCGCCACCTCGACCGCGAACGCATCGAGCTGACGCTGTTCAAGCTCGATCGTGCGTCCGACGACGAGACGGCCCGCGCGCGCCGCGAGGTCACCGCCTTCGTCGACGCCCCCACCACTCTGGCCGACTGGGCCCAGGCCATCGTCGACGCGCGGCTCGACGTGCTGATCTATCCCGAGATCGGCATGCACCCGCTCACCGGCCGACTGGCCGCGATGCGCCTGGCGCCGGTGCAGGCCGTGGCCTGGGGCCAGCCGCTCACCAGCGGCCTGCCCACCATGGACCTGTTCATCTCGGCCAAGGGCCTGGAGCCGGCCGCGGGCGCCGACCACTACTCGGAGCGACTGGTGGCGCTGCCCAACCTGGGCGTGTGCCTGCAGCCGCTGATGGCCGAGCCCGTGGTGCCCGACTTCGCATCGCTGGGACTGCCGGCCAACGAGCCGTTGCTGCTGTGCCCCGGCTCGCCGTTCAAGTACACGCCGCAGGGCGACGCGGCGCTGGTGGCGATCGCCGCGCGGCTGCAGGCGCACGGCTGCGGCCGGATGGTGTTCTTCCTCAGCCACCGGCCCGCGATGTCGGCCCAGATCGAGCAGCGCATGCGCAAGGCCTTCGCCAAGGCCGGGGTCGACTACGACCGCACCATCGCCTGGATTCCCACGCTCGGCCGCGGCCGCTTCTTCGGCCTGATGCAGCGTTCCACCGCGCTGCTCGACACGCTCGGCTTCTCCGGATTCAACACGGCCGTGCAGGGGCTCGAGTGCGACCTGCCCGTGGTGGCGTTCCAAGGCGACGCCATGCGCGGCCGTCTGGCCTGCGGGCCGCTGCGCCACCTGGGCCTGGACGAGCTGGTAGCCAGCACGCCGAACGCGTTCGCGGACATCGCCCTGCGCCTGGTGGAAGATGCCCCGTGGCGCGCCCACGTCGAGCGCGAGATCGCGCAGCGCCGCCACGCGCTGTTTTTCGACCAGGCGCCGGTGCGGGCCCTGGAGGACGCGCTGTGCGAGGCCGCCGGCGTTCAGAAGGCCTGAGAACACGGCCCATTTTCGGCCGCTGTTCGAGGGCTTGGGCCGCTTCAGGTCCGGGACACTCTGTCGAGTTGAGCCGCCGTCCTGGTGCGGCCCGGAGACCCTTGATGGCACGCCTCGATTTCGCGACCCTGACCCGCACGATCACCGCCGACGCGCTCGCGCATCCCACCGACCTCGGCCCGATGCTGGCCAAGCGCCACTCGGTGTCGCGCGGCACGATGACCAAGCAGCTCAAGCGCCTGGTGCAGAGCGGCTGGCTGGAACGCAGCGGCATCACCCGGCCGAACTTCAAGCCCGGCGTGCAACGCGAGGTCACCACCGAATACGCCGTGGCCGGCCTCGACGAGCACACCCCGTGGCTGCGCGACGTGCACCCGGTGCTGCAGCTGAGCCCGGCCGTATCGCGCATCGCGCAGCACGTGTTCGGCGAACTGCTCAACAACGCGATCGACCACGCCGCGGCCGCCCGCGTGACGGTGTCGGTGCGCCAGACGCCCACCCACTTGCACATCCTGATCGGCGACGACGGCCTGGGAGTGTTCAACCAGCTCGCCGCCAAGGCCGAGCTGCCCGACGCCCAGCGCGCCGCCCTCGAGATCGCCAAGGGCCGCCTGACCACGCAGCCCGAATGCCACGGCGGCCGCGGCCTGTTCTTCGTGGCGCGCATGGTCGACGCGATGAACCTCCAGTCCAACGGCCAGGTGCTGCAGTGGCGCCATCGCGGCGAATCGGTGCAGTTCCGCAGCCACCCGCTCAAGCGCAGCGGCACCACCGTCTTCGTGAGCCTGGCACTCGACTCCACGGTGCGTCCCACCGACACCTACAGCGCCTTCGGCTCCGAGGACACCCCGCTCGACTTCAGCCGCACCCAGGTGCCGCTGCGCCTGCTTACCGACAACGGCCTCACGCTCGACTCGCGGGCGCAGGCGCGCTGGGTGGTCTCGCGCCTGGAGCTGTTCGCCACCGCGGAGCTCGACTTCGACGGCGTCGACGACGTGGGCCCCAGCTTCATCGACGAGGTGTTCCGCGTGTACGCCAAGGCGCATCCGGAAGTGGCGCTGCAGCCGACCAAGGCGAGCGAGCGCGTGGGCAAGCTGCTCAAGGGCGCGATCCACTAGAACCGGCGCCCCGCATCCGGCCGTAGGCGGCCTCCAGGTCGCGCACGAAGCGCGGCATGTCGGTGAGCGGCGAGGCCTGCATGCGCGGGCGCAGCTCGCGCCGCAGCGCCGCCAGCGCCACGGTGTCGGACGCGCGCGCGACGGCGACGTCCACGAACTCGTCGACGCCCGGCGCGACCCAGTCGTCCATCCCCAGCAGTTGCAGCACGCTGGCCGCGCTGCGCGACACGGGTGTATCGCCCGTGGCCGCCAGCACCGGCACGCCCATCCACAGCGAGTCGAGCGTGGTGGTGCCCCCGCCGTAGGGGAAGGTGTCGAGCGAGATGTCGACGCCGTTGAACAGCCCCAGGTACTTGTCCAGGCCGACCCGGGGCACGAACTCGACGCGGCCGGCCGCGACGCCGGCCGCCTCGATGTCGCGCAGCATCGCCGTGCGCTTGCTCGACCCGTGCGCATTGCACACCACCAGCCGCGAGCCCGGCAGCCGCGCCATCGCCTCGCCCCAGCGCCGAGTGATGCGCGACGAGATCTTCAACGCCGCGTTGAACGAGCCGAAGGTGACGAAGCCGTTGCGCTCGATCGGCGCCACGGGATCGATGGCCGTGTCCACCATCGGGCGGTAGCACCACTGGCTATCGGGCAGGTGCACCAGGCGCTCGGTGTGCAGCGGTTGCGACAGCGCCAGGGGGTCGGTGCGCGCATCGCACAGGCGGAAGTCCATGCGCGTGAGCCCGGTGGTGTTGAGGTAGCCCAGCCACGCGACCTGGGCCGGCGCCGGTCGCTGGCAGAACACGCCCAGCCGCGCCCGCTCGGTGTGGCCGGCCAGGTCCACCAGCACGTCGATGCCGTCCGCATGGATCGCGTCGGCAAGCTGCGCATCGGTCATCGTGGCCGCGTCGCGCCAGTGCTCGGAAAGCTGGCGCAGGTGCCGCGTGATGCCGTCCTCCGCCTGGCCGAAGGAATAGCAGAACACCTCCACCTGCGTGCGATCGTGATGCTCGAGCACGGGAATCAGGAAAAACGTCACCGGGTGCAGGATCAGGTCGCCCGACAGGTAGCCCACGCGCAGGCGGCGCGGCACCGCGAGGCGGGCGGCCGGCGGCGCGAATCGCGCGGGGACGGCGCGCTCCATGTCGGCGCCGAACGCCTGGTGGCGACGGAACAGCGCGTCGGCGGGGATGCCGTCCGCGAAGTTCATCAAGAGCAGCTCGAGCGAGCGCAGCGCCCAGTTGCCGGGATCGCGCGCGTTCGCGTCGCGCAGGGGCTCCAGCGCCTGTTCGGCGAAGCCCTGGTCGCGCAGCACGCGCGCCAGCAGCTCCAGCGAACTCGGGTTGCCGGGGTCGGCGGCCAGCGCGCGCCGGATCGCGGGCTCGGCCTCGTCGGCGCGGGCCAGGCGCTGCAGCAGCAGGCCCAGGTTGTACCAGGCGCCGGCATCGTCGGGCTGCAGCGCGAGCGCGGCCTGCAGCGACGCGACGGCTTCGTCCAGGCGGCCGAGCGCGTCCATCACGTTGGACTGGACGACCAGCGCCTGCGGGAACCCGGGCTTCGCCCGCAACGCCTCGCCCACCAGCGTCTCGGCGCGCGCCAGGTCGCCGCGAACCAGCGCGAGGCGCGCGTAGTTGTAGTTGCCGAAGGGGTGCGCGGGGGCGATGGCCAGCACCCGCTCGTAGGCGGGGTTTGGATATACTACCAGTTCCACCGGCGCCCATAGGTTGGCGGTGGGGGCCCGCAGGCCGGGCCGCGGGCCCGTGTAGGGGAAGCCCGCGCGGCTGGCGGGGCCGGCGACGGTCGGCACGCTCA
>JACMOG010000218.1 GCA_014378125.1 Vitreoscilla sp.
CGCACGCGGCCGCCCTGCTCGCCGCCCAGCAGCCGCCACAGGATCTCGCGTTCGATCAGCGGGCGCAGCACCGGGGCGTCGCGCCGTTGATCGAGAAGACGCAGCAGCCGGACGGCGCAGTCGATCAGCTCGGCCGGCGCCCGCCGCACGCCGTAGCCGCAGGGCGCGGGCGCGCCGTCGTCGCTGCCGGCGGTTTCCAGCAGCAGCGCGGCGATGGCGGCCGGATCCAGCGTCAGCCCGCAGGCCAGGTAGGGCCGCCGCTGGCTGGCGCCCACGATGCGGGCACAGATGGGCAGGTCGACCGACGTGACGATGAAGTCGCCTTCGCCGTACTCGAACAGGCGGTCGCCCACGATCGTCTCCTTGGCGCCCTGCGCGACGATCGCGAAGCCGGGCCGGGTGACGTGGTGCACCGGCTGGGTGGGCTGGGTGGAGATCGTGGCGCGCACGCCGGCGAGCGGGGTGTCGGGCTGCCCGGCGCGCGCGTGACGCGCGATCAGGGCCTGGAGTTCGGCGAGGGAAGACATGCGTCCATTGAATCCGAGCGCCGTCGCGGTGGCAATGGGCGGCTGCCTGGAATCGCTGCGATTGGCAGGATCGTGCAATCAATCGACAGCATGTGGCTACGGATTCCAGGCCCTAGCGGCGCACCATGGATGCCTGTCAACGAAAGGATCATCATGAGCAAGACCTGGTTCATCACCGGCGCCAGCCGCGGCCTCGGCGTCGACATCGCGAAGGCCGCGCTGGCGGCGGGCGATCGCGTCGTCGCCACCAGCCGGCAGCGCTCGCAGGTGGCCGACAGCCTGGGTGCCGACACCAACCGGCTGATGTCGCTGGCGCTCGACGTCACCGACGCCGGCCAGGCGCAGGGCGCGGTGGCCGAGGCCGTGACGCGCTTCGGCGGCATCGACGTGCTGGTCAACAACGCGGGCTACGGCCACCTCGGCTTCTTCGAGGAAACGACGTCCGATGACATCGAGGCGCAGTTCGGCACCAACGTGTTCGGCCTGATGGCCGTCACGCGCGCCGCCCTGCCCGTGATGCGCGCCGCGCGCGGCGGGCGCATCTTCAACCTGTCGTCGGTGGCGGGGATGCGCGGCTCCGAGATGGGCTCGCTGTATTGCGCCACCAAGTGGGCCGTCGAGGGCTTCTCGGAAGCGCTGGCGCTGGAGGTCGCGCCGTTCGGCATCCAGGTGACGATCATCGAGCCGGGGCCGTTCCGCACCGACTTCCTCACGCCCGGGTCGATCCGCTTCGGCGCCCAGGCCATCCCGGACTACGAGGAGCGCCGCACCGCGCAGCGTGCCACTTTCGAGCAACGCAACGGCAAGCAGCCAGGCGACCCGGTGAAGCTGGCCGAGGCGATGGTGCGGCTGGCCAACGATCCGGCACCGCCGATGCGCTTCGCGGCGGGAGGGATGGCGGTGACGCTGTGGGATGCCAAGCTGGCGACGCTGCAGGCGGATCTGGACAAGTGGCGCGAGTTGGGCCTGGCGACGGACTTTTGAACGAAGGGGTCTGGCCCCGTCCGGAGCCAGACCCCTGGTTCACGCCAGCAACTGCCGAAGCACGTACGGCAGGATGCCGCCGTGCGCGTAGTAGTCCACCTCGATGGGCGTGTCGATGCGCAGGATCAGCGGCACGCGCTGGCTCTTGCCGTCGGCGCGGTGGATCACCAGCGTGGCCTCGGACTGCGGCACGATGGGCGCGGCCCATTCGATGTCGATGGTCTCGTTGCCGGTGAGCCCCAGGCTGGCCCAGGTGACGCCGGCCTTGAACTGCAGCGGCAGCACGCCCATGCCCACCAGGTTGTTGCGGTGGATGCGTTCGAAGCTGCGCGCGATGACGGCCTTGATGCCCAGCAGGTAGGTGCCCTTGGCGGCCCAGTCGCGGCTGGAGCCGGTGCCGTACTCCTCGCCGGCGAACACCACGGTGGGCGTGCCCGCGGCCTGGTAGGCCATGGCCGCGTCGTAGATCGACACCGGCGTCGAGCTGTCCACCGGCACCTCGGCGCTGCCCTGGGTGCCCTGGTACAGCGTGTAGCCGCCCTCCACCCGGCCGCCGTCGGCGCGCGCCGGAAGCATCAGGTTCTTGATGCGCACGTTGGCGAACGTGCCGCGCATCATCACCTCGTGGTGGCCGCGGCGCGAGCCGTACGAGTTGAAGTCCGCCGGCAACACGCCGTTGGCCTGGAGGTACTTGCCCGCGGGCGAGTCGGTCTTGATGGAGCCGGCCGGCGAGATGTGGTCGGTGGTGATCGAGTCGCCGAACAGCGCCATGATGCGCGCGCCCTTCACCGACGTGGGCGCCGGCTTCGGGATCTGCGTGAAGCCGTCGAAGAACGGCGGCCGCGCGATGTAGGTGCTCTTCGGCCAGTCGTAGACCTGCCCCGTGACGCCTGTGATGTCGCCCCACAGCTTGCCGGGGTTGCTCTTGACCTGCGCGTAGTTGGCGCGGAACGCGTCCGCGTCCATAGCGAACTTCATCAGCGCGTACACCTCCTCGCTGGTGGGCCAGATGTCGCCCAGCCACACGTCCTTGCCGTCGGTGCCGCGGCCCACCGGCTGGGTCATCAGGTCGACCTTGACGTTGCCGGCGATGGCGTAGGCCAGCACCAGCGGCGGGCTGGCGAGGAAGTTGGCCTTCAGGTTCGGGTGGATGCGCGCCTCGAAGTTGCGGTTGCCCGAGAGCACCGCGGCGGCCACCAGGTCGTTCTCCACGATGGTCTGGTTCAGCTCCGGCGTGAGGTCGCCGGCATTGCCGATGCAGGTGGTGCAGCCATAGGCCGCCACGTTGAAGCCCAGCGCCTCCAGCGCCGGGAGCAGGCCGGCCTTCTCCAGGTACTCGGTGACGATGCGCGAGCCCGGCGCCAGCGAGGTCTTGACGTGCGGCTTCACGCGCAGGCCGGCGGCGACCGCCTTCTTGGCCAGCAGGCCGGCGGCCAGCATCACGCTGGGGTTGCTGGTGTTGGTGCAGCTGGTGATGGCGGCGATCAGCACGTCGCCGTGGCCGCTCTCGATGCCGCTGGCGGTGACCGCGCGACGCGTCACCTGGTCGGGCGGCAGGTTGTAGCCGTTGGCCGCCGCGGGCGTGACCAGCAGCTCGTCGAATTTCTTCGACAGCTTGCCGATCTCGATGCGATCCTGCGGCCGCTTCGGGCCGGCCAGGCTCGGCGTCACGGTGGACAGGTCGAGCGTGAGCGACTCGCTGAAGTCGATCGAGCCGCTGGCCGGCGTGCCGAACAGGCCCTGCGCCTTGAAGTACGCCTCGAACGACTCGATCTCCGCGTCCGTGCGGCCGGTGCCGCGCAGGTACTCCACGGTCTTGTCGTCCACCGAGAAAAAGCCCATGGTGGCGCCGTACTCGGGCGCCATGTTGGCCAGGGTGGCGCGGTCGGGCACCGACAGCTTCGCCACGCCGGCGCCATAGAACTCCACGAACTTGCCCACCACCTTGGCCTTGCGCAGCATCTCGGTGACGGTGAGCACCAGGTCGGTGGCGGTGACGCCCTCGCGCAGTTGCCCGGTGAACTCGAAGCCCACGACGTCGGGCGTGAGGATGTAGACCGGCTGCCCCAGCATGGCGGCCTCGGCCTCGATGCCGCCCACGCCCCAGCCGACCACGCCCAGGCCGTTGATCATGGTGGTGTGGCTGTCGGTGCCCACCAGCGTGTCGGGGTAGTACACCGGCGGCTTGCCGGCGTCGTCCGGCCCCTTGTGCACGCCGCGCGCCAGGTACTCCAGGTTGACCTGGTGGACGATGCCGAAGCCCGGAGGCACCACGCCGAAGGTGTCGAACGCCTGCATGCCCCACTTCATGAACTTGTAGCGCTCGTTGTTGCGCTGGAACTCGATCTTCATGTTGATGTCGAGCGAGTTCTTGTGGCCGAAGTCGTCGATCATCACGCTGTGGTCGACCACCAGGTCCACCGGCACCAGCGGCTCGATGGTCTTCGGGTTCTTGCCCTGGTTGGCCGCCTCGGAGCGCATGACCGCCAAGCCGCACAGCAGCGGCCCGCCGGTGAAGTCCTGCAGCACCACGCGGGACACCACGAACGGGATCTCTTCGCTGCGCACGCCCACGGGCGCCCAGTTGGCCAGCTGGCGCACGTGCTCGGCCGTCACGCGGCGTCCGTCGCAGTGGCGCAGCAAGGCCTCAAGCACGATGCGGATGGACACCGGCAGCCGGGCAATCCGGGGGAATTCCGCAGTGAGCGCCGGCAGCGAATGGAAGCGGCCGGTGGCGCCCGAGGGCATCTTGAACGTCTGCAGGGTGTGCGCGAACGGCGCGATCGGGGCCAGGGACATATCTTCTCCTCGCGGTGACGGCACCGCTGACTGCGACAGGGGCAAGCGGGCATCTTGCCTCAGCCAAGCCCTTTGCCTCATGACCCCGTGCGAGTGTCAGTCGTTTTTACTCGGGTTCGCCAATTGCCGAGCATCGACCCCGCCGTCCGCCTGGAAATAGGGTCCAATGGCGGCGTGAACCCGAAACCCCGCCCATGCCGCTGACGATCCCACCCGACGAGGTGGAGATCACCGCCATCCGCGCCCAGGGTGCCGGGGGCCAGAACGTCAACAAGGTGTCCAGCGCGGTGCACCTGCGCTACGACGTGCGCGCCTCGTCGCTGCCGGTGGAGGTGAAGGAGCGCCTGCTGTGCCTGCGCGACAGCCGCATCACCGACGAGGGCGTCGTGGACACCAAGGCGCAGCAGTACCGCAGCCAGGAGCAGAACCGGGGCGACGCCTGGATGCGGCTGCAGGAACTGGTCGATTCGGTGGAGAAGCCGCCCCGGGTGCGGCGCGCCACCAAGCCCACCTATGGCTCGAAGCAGCGCCGGCTGGAGGGCAAGAGCGTGCGGTCGGCGATCAAGGCGGGGCGGGGCAAGGTGGTCGACTGACCGGGCCTCGTCAGTCGCCCGTCAGCTCGTCGTAGGGCGTCAGGTTGAGCACCGTCTTCGCTTCGACGTCGTAGGGCCGCTCGAGGTCTTCCGCGGCCTGGAGCACCTGCTCGAGCGCCTCGTAGTCCTCGGGCTCCGCATCCCCTTCGGCCAGTGCTGCGCGAATCTGGCGGATCCTGGCCGCGATCGCCTCGATGGCGATCAACATGGTTCGAGTCTGGATTTGAGGCATGGTGGAATGATGTGGATCGAGACGGGCGGTCAGCCCTTGGCCAGGGCGACCTGCCGGGCCACGGCCGCTCGCGCCATGTTGTCGAGATAGCCCTTGAACGTCAGCACGGTCATCTGCGTACGCGGCTCGAGCTGATAGTGTCGAGCAGAGACGCCCGTCGCCTCGCTGGTCTTGACCCGGTCGTTCCGCTCGATGTGGATCTCGTCCGAGTAGTCGGTTCCGGCAGGAATGTGGAATTCCTTGCCGAGATACCAACCCGAGACATCGTGCATCGAGGTACCGCCGCCGGTCTGGACTTCAGGGCCGCCGTCGCCTGCCACGATCCTGACGTCGGCGCGATCCGTCTTCCACTTGCCGGTTTTCTTCACGAATCGCTGCGTGTCCGCCCAGCGGGGATC
>JACMOG010000219.1 GCA_014378125.1 Vitreoscilla sp.
CACGCGCCAACGTGGCTCACCGCTCGACCTGATCGTGGCCGAAGCCATGATTTTGGCCAACAGCACCTGGGGCGGCTGGGTCGCCGAGATGGGGGTTCCGGGCATCTACCGCAGCCAGGCCAGCATGGCGCCGGGCGTGAAGGTGCGCATGGGCGTGCGTCCCGCGCCGCACGCGGGCATGGGCGTGGCGCAGTACACCTGGTCCACGTCGCCGCTGCGCCGCTACGTCGACCTCGTCAACCAGTGGCAGATCATCTCGTGCGTGCGCAATGGCCGCATGGCGCCGCTGTCGGCGCCCTTCAAGCCGAAGGACGCCACGCTGTTCTCCATCATCTCCAGCTTCGACACCGCCTACGCCGCGTACAACGGCTTCCAGACGGGCATCGAGCGCTTCTGGACGCTGCGCTGGCTGCAGCAGAACGAGGTCACCGAGCTCGATGCCGCCGTGCTCAAGGACGGCCTGGTGCGCGCCGACACGTTGCCGCTGGTCTTCAAGGCCGCCGGCTGCGACGGCCTCGCCCGCGGCGCCCACGTGCGCGTGCGCGTGGACGGGATCGACCTGCTCACGCTCGACCTGCACGCCCGCCTGGTGGCCCGCCTCGACGACGAGCAGCCCGCCGAGGGCGGCGCCGCCGAAGAGGCCGACGACGCGGAGGAAGCCAACGCCGGACCGCTGACCCTGGCCATCGACGTCAACGAAGAGACACCGCCCGCCGAAGGCGCCGCCACGCCCGCCTGAGACCCGCCCCTCGCGCATGGACAAGAACTTCACGCCCCCTCGCCAACGCAAGATGTTCGCTCCCGAGCCGCTGTCGGTGCGCCTGCGCGCCTGGCGGCCGAGCGTGATGCAGCTGGCGCTGGCCATCTCGCTGTCGCTGCACGGCGCGGTGCTGGGCGTGCGCTTCGTCGACCCGGAAGACTTCAACCGCGTGTTCCAGGACACGCCGCTCGAGGTGATCCTGGTCAACTCGCGCTCCAACGAGGCACCCACCAAGGCCCAGGCCATCGCGCAGGCCAACCTGGCCGGCGGCGGCGAGGCCGAGGCGGGCATCGCCACGTCGCCACTGCCGCCCTCGCCCAAGGATGCTTTCGGCGACGACCAATCAAATCAATCGAAGCAGATCCAGGCGCAACAGGAAGAGCAGCAGGCACTCATGGCGGTGGTTCGTCGCAACATCGCCGCGATGCCGATTCCCGATCCGCGCAAGGTTGCCCCGACACCGGAAGAACGCGTACAGGAAGAGAAGCGGCAACAGATGATTCAGATGCTTGCGGCGATCGAACAGCGGGTCAACTCGGAATACGCGAGGCCGAGGCGGCGTTACCTGAGTCCGTCCACACGCGAGGAGGTCTACGCCGTGTACATGGATGGCCTGCGCCGGAGGATCGAGAACCGGGGCACTGTCAACTTCCCCTCCATCAATGGCAAGAAGCTTTACGGCGCCCTGACGGTGAACATCACGATCAACCGCAAGGGGCAGGTGATCGATACCGAGATCGTGCGCAGTTCCAACCAGCACTGGCTCGACCAACGTTCGCTTGCGATCGTGCGCGCGGCAGCGCCTTTCGGCGATTTCACGCAAGACATGTCGGCCAAGACGGACGAACTCGTGCTGACCTATCGGTTCACCTACGAGTCCGACAACACGCTCAAGGCCACGATGACCAAGTCCGGAGGCTAATCCTGAACGCCGCTTCGCCCCCCCGGCTTGCCATCGTCGGCAACCCCGTCACGCACAGCCGTTCGCCCCAGATCCACGCGCGCTTCGGCGCCGCCGCGGGCCATGCGGTGGACTACACGCGCATCGAGTCGCCGCTCGACCAGTTCGTGGCCACCGTGCTGG
>JACMOG010000220.1 GCA_014378125.1 Vitreoscilla sp.
ACTTGATCTTGATGGGTTCGTTGGTGCGCGGATTGCGGCCGACGCGCGCGGCGCGCTTGGTCACGGCAAAGGTGCCGAACCCGACGATCGACACGCTGCCACCCTTTTTCAGGGTGGTCTTCACGCCGCCGATGACCGCTTCCAGCGCGCGCGTGGCGGCGGCCTTGGAGATGTCGGCCTGGCGGGCGATGTGTTCGATCAATTCAGACTTGTTCACGAAGGAACCCCCTCTCGGAATACGCTGGCGATTGTTTGATGGAGCGGCCTCGACGGACCGCGGCGGACTGCCGGAACACCCGGCGCCACGCCGAAAAACCTGTGCCTCGACGGCCACGGACGATTACAGACCTTGTGCCCTGACAGTGTCAAGGGAGAGCAGGATTGTATGGGGTTTCGTTACGTAACGAGCCGCCCCGCCGAGCGCCCGGAAGACCGGGAAAGCCCTAAGGCCCCTTCGGACCAACGCGGCGCCGAGCGGCCCTCAGCGGGCCTTCGCGCGAATCTCGGGGATCGCCTTCTGCAGGTAGTACACCATCGACCAGATGGTGAGCACCGCGGCAATGACGAGCAGGACGGTGCCCCACAGGTGGGTGTCGATCACACCGAACAGCAGGCCGTCGAACAGCAGGAACGGGATGGCGACCATCTGCATGGTGGTCTTCCACTTGCCGAGCATGTGCACGGCCACGCTCTTGGATGCGCCGATCTGCGCCATCCATTCGCGCAGCGACGAGATGGCGATCTCGCGGCCGATGATCACCAGCGCCAGCAGCGCGTTGCAGCGATCCAGGTGCACCAGCACCAGCAGCGAGGCGCACACCAGGAACTTGTCGGCCACGGGGTCGAGGAACGCGCCGAAGGCCGAGGTCTGGTTGAGCCTGCGCGCCAGGTAGCCGTCGAGCCAGTCGGTGAGCGCCGTCACCACGAACAGCACCGTCGCTATCAGGTTGCGCAGCGGATCTGCAATCGGCAGATAGAACAAGCCGACGATCAGCGGGATCGCGACGATGCGCGCCCAGGTCAGCAGAGTGGGGATCGTGAAGAACATCGGGCCATTCTGCCTTGCAATGCGTGACGGGCGGATGTGGGTGTCCGCAGCGGGGCGACGCCCAGGCGCTCAATCGAGGACCTTGGGCTTGAAGTGCCCGTCGTAGTCGAACAGGAACACCTGCAGGAACTTCCACGGCCGCGGCACCTGCGACGCGTCGCCGAAGGGCGCGGCGCGCTTGACGGCGTCGATGGCCATCTGCACCGTCTCGCCGGCCTCGGATGGCGTGCGCACGACGCTGATGTGGCGCACGCTGCCGTCGGCGTTGACCTCGACCTCGAGGATGGGGATGCCCCACAGGATGTCGGGTGCGCGCCGGGTGTACGTGATGGCCGGGTTGGCCCCCACCAGGCGCAGGCCCATCTGGCGCTTGTACTCCTCCACCGTACGCGCGGGCCGCAGGTACGGGGCCAACCCGGGCGCAGGCGCGGGCGTCACGCGCGGGGCGGGCCCGGGTGGCGCGTGGCGCGTCGTCTGTGGCGCCGGCGACTGGCATGCCGAGATCGCGCACAGGCCCAGCCAGGCCGCGGCGCGGCGCAGGCGTCCGGGGGCGCGGGGCGCCGCGTCTTCTTGGTCAGTGGAGGACACGGTAGATCTCCTCGGCCAGGGTTCTCGAGATGCCGTCGACGGCCATCAGGTCGTCCACGCTCGCCGCGCCCACGCCCCGCACGCCG
>JACMOG010000221.1 GCA_014378125.1 Vitreoscilla sp.
GATCTTCGCGCGCGCCCGGATGCCCGCGGGCGTGAGGTGCAGCGTCTTGGCACGGCGGTCGATGGTGTCATCGCGGCGTTCGACCAGGCCGGCGTCCACCAGCTGGTCGAGCTGGCGCACCAGCGACGCGCCCTCGATGCCGAGCATGTCGGCCAGCACGCCGGGGCGGATGCCGCTGCCCAGCCGCCCGATCATCACCAGCGGCCACGCCATGGCCTGCGACAGGCCCATGTGCACCACCGCCTTGTCGGCCGCCGCCTGGTAGCCGCGCGAGATGGCCGGCAAGGAGGCGCCGAAGGCCATGCGGGTCTGCTGGCGGGCGGTGGCGGCGGGCTTGGTCATGATGGCTGTGATATTAGTTAGCTTGCTAAATATAAGACACGGGGTGATGCGCTGCAGCAAGCGCTTTAATAGGCCGGCGCCAAGAGGGGTCTGGCCCGAAGGGGCCAGACCCCGATTTCCGCCCCGACCGCGACGCGACCCGTTCACATCGGGCGACCATACTGCGGCATGGATCCCTCCGAAGCCCTCCAACTCGCCCAGGACGCCGGTCTGACCCTGCCCAGCACCGCCTGGATCGTCGGCTGCATCGTGTTCAGCCTGGTCGGCTGGGTGGCGTGGCGCTGGGGCAGGAAGATGCGCAACCGCCGCGTGAAGTGGCTGGGCGTCGCGCTGATGTTCTACGGCTACGTGACGGAGCCCACGTGGCTGCTGTACGGCGCGGGCGTGGCGCTGTGCGCCGCGGTGTGGTGGAACCGCGGCGACCGCGACTGACTTACTTCGACGACGCCGGCGTGGCCGGCGTCGCGGGCGTCACCGCCGCGCGCAGCTTGCCGGTGATGGCTTCGCCCATCGTGTGCGCGTTCTTGCTGACGGTCGGGCCGATGTCGGCGGACACCTTCTGGCCCACGGCGTTCTGCATCTGCGGCAGCACCTTGTCGAGCCGCTCGCGCAGTGGCGATTCCAGCATCGTGGCCAGCTGGCGCAGCTCGTCGGTGGTGAAGGCGGCCGCGAGGATGGGCGCGCTCGTCGGGGTGGTGAACTTCTTGGCGCTGGCGACGGCCACGGGCATCGTCGTGTCGATGTACTTCTGGACGTCGGTCTGGATGTCCTTGAGAGCCTTCTCGCCGCGCTCCTGCGGCACCTGGGCGTTCTGTAGCGCGACGTTCGACTGTTGCATGGCCCTGGCGGCTTGCTCCTGCACGGCCTGGAGCACGCCATTCTCGGGATGGAGGATGGCCAGGATGCGGTCGATCTGCTTCTGTTTCTCGGCGTCGATGGCGACGGGCGGCGTCGCGGCCGCGGCGGGTGCGGAGGCGGTCGCGGCGTGCGCCGTGGTTGAAAGGGCCAGGGCGGCGGCCAGGGCAAGGGGCGACAGGGTGCGGAGCAGGACGTTCATGGCGGTGGGCGAGTGCGGGTGGTCAAGAGGGTGGAGTGAAGGCGCCTAGGGTAGCCGAAGCCGGCGCGCTCCCCACAAAGCCCGAATGGGCTTCGCCCGCCGCCCTCAGGGCAGCACCAGCGACACAGCGGCCGTCGAGGCCGTGGACAGGTCGACGGGCGCGCTCGCGCGCGACCAGCGCGCGCTGTCGCCTTCGGTGCTGCCGATCCAGGTGCGCAGCGCGACGGCGTAGACCGCGGCCGCCGGTGCGGCGCTCGCGCTTCCGCTGGGCACGGCGATGGCCGTGCTGCCGCCGTGCGCCGCGATCTGCGCCGACACGTCCACCACGCTCACCACGCCGCCGTCGTTGGAGACGATGAGCTCGGCGTGATCCGCGCCGTTGCTGGAGGTGCCGGTCAGCGCCACCGTGAGGGTGCCGGCGGAGAAGCCCGACAGCCCGGCCGGCGCCGGCGCCGAGACGCTCGTCGCGGAGGCGGCGAACGTCGAGATGGCGCTGGGGGTGGTGGCGAGCGTGCCCTCCGACCAGAACCGCCAGGCGCCGGATCCCTCCACCGGCGTGACGATGCTGAACGCCGGCGGCGTGCCGTTGCCGTCGGTGCCGGGGTTGAAGCTCGGGTAGTGGATGGGGCCGGCGGGCAGGGTCACCGGATGCAGCAGGCGCCGGGTGGGGGGGTCGGCGGCCCCCGACTCGATCACGTAAGGGACGTCGCCCGAGCCGGCGCCGCTGCCGGTGACCGTCTGGCCGAAAAACACGCGCCTGCCCGCGGGCGTCAACGCGTTGGCGACCGTGACGGCGCGTTCGCCCATGTCGAGCACCGGCACGATGGGGGTGGCGCCGCTGCTGAGCGCGGTGGGCGTGATGCGCAGCAGGCCCGTCGGGTCGACGAACACGCCGTGCACTACGATGGTCTGCATGTTGCCGCCGTGGATCACCACGTCGTATAGCGTCTCCACGGGCAGCGGATAGAGCAGGAACGTGCCGTCGGCGCCCACCTCCACGCTGCGCACCTCCGCGTGGAACAGGCCGCCCGCCGCCAGGCTGGTGGCGCTGGCCTCCACGTCGTGGATGCAGCCGGCGTGGTCGGCACCGGTGCAGAAGTGCGTGGTGTCCAGCTGGCCCGAGATCGCGTCGAAGATGCTGCCGTCGATCGTGAGGTTGCCGTCGGACAACGCGGTGAGCAGCTGCAGGTTGTAGCCCTGCAGCTCGTCGCGCAGCGTGAAGCGGTCGGCGCCGCCGCCGGTGGCCGCGCGGCGCACCAGCGCGTTCGCGTTCCATTCGATGGCCAGCGGCGTGGTGGTGTCGGCGCTCAGGCTGAACGGGGTCAGCACCCGGACGCCGGCCTGGCGGCCCGGCAGCTCGAGCGGCACGACGTGCGTGCCCGCGCCGTCGGTGGTTTGCACCTGGTCGTTGAACTGCAGGCCCGCGGCGGAGGCCGAGGGCGTCAGCACCGCGGCCGGGTCGGATGGCGCCAGCAACAGCCGCAGTTGGGCGAAGGACCCGAGCCCCGACACGCTGCGCTTGAGCAGCGAGACCGAGCCGCCGTTGGTCATCGACGCGGCGGCCAGGTCGACGGTGACGGGACTGTCGAGCGACTGCACCACCCAGCCGGCGTCGCCGTCGCCGAAGACGTGCGTCGCATCGGGGTGCATCGCCACGCCGGTGACCGTGACCCACAGGTGATCGACCTGCTTCGTCGCTCCGCCCACCAGCGACAGGCCCAGCACCGCCTGCGCCGCGGGCGGCGGCGGCGGTGGTGGCGACGCGCCGCCGCCGCCGCCGCAGGCGACC
>JACMOG010000222.1 GCA_014378125.1 Vitreoscilla sp.
CGAGGCCGGCCGGCACCAGGACGGCGTCGGCCTCGACCCCGGAGTCGAGCGCCGCGAGGTAGGCGCACGCGGCCTCCGGAGACTCGCGCCCCGCCTTCACTGCCCGCCACTCGCCAGCCGCGCCTTCCAGCACGACGGGTTCGCCACGCGGCACGATCTCGTCGTGGAACGTGCGCCTGTCGACGTTGCGCAAGCGCGCGATGGGCCGCGATGGCGTGCTCATCCTGCTCCCTCGAAGTTGAGGGCTGATTTTAGGTTCATCGCGGGATCGCGGGGTGCGTCCCATGCCTCAGCGACATCCCATGACCCGGAGACGCCCCACGACCCAGAGACGCCCCATGCCCCAGCAACCCACGGAAATCAGCGATGAACCTGATCTTAGAGCGACACGCGCACCCCGGCGTAGAACTGCCGCCCGTTCGAATAGATGCTGAGCGGCTGGCTGCGGTCGACGCCGTAGTACTTCAGCTTCGGATTGTTGAGGTTCAACGCGTCGAAGGTGAACGACAGGTGGTCGTCGAACTTCCAGCCCAGCGACATGGCGAGGTCGCCTTCGTTGTCCATGTGCTGGATCGAGGCGTTGTTCAGGCCCGCGAGGAAAGACGAACGGTAGGTGTAGGCCACGCGCGCGTTGAACGTGCCGTCGTCGTAGAACGCCACCGCGTTGTAGGTGTTCTTCGAGTTGCCCACCATCTCGCTGCCATCCGACACCTTGCCGTCGGTGTAGGTGTAGTTCAGCTGGCCGCCCACCACGCCGAAGGTCTGCTGCCAGGCCAGCTCCACGCCGCGATTGGTGGCGCCGATGTTGGTGGGCACCGACAGCGTGTAGGTGGCCACCAGCGGCGGCTGGCCGGGCAGGCTGTGGCTGCGGTCGATGTAGTCGCGCTTGATGTTGCCGTAGGCCACGTACGACGACATGTCCATGTAGAACAGGCCGATGGACAGCAGCGCCTTGGGCGCGTAGTACCACTCGAGCGACAGGTCGGTGTTGGTGGACAGGATCGGCTTCAGGTCGGGATTGCCGCCGCTGCCCGTGTGCAGGTTGTCGTCGAGGTTGACCGCGCTCACCAGCGCGCCGTAGTCGGCCCTCGACATCACGCGCGCCATCGACGCGCGCGCCACCAGGCTCTTGGTCACGTCGTAGCGGAAGTTGGCGCTGGGCAGGATGTTGTTGAACGTATGGTCGGTGGTCACCGGCACGTAGGTGCCGTTGGCGTTGTTCGCGCCCAGCGGCGTCTGGTCGGGATAGAGGTCGGACGGCAGGTTCGACGTCGAGGCCTCCTGGGTGCGCACCAGGCGCACGCCCACGTTGCCGCTCCAGGACGTGCCCTGCAGGTTGGCCATCGCGTAGGCGGCGCTGTCACGCTCCTTCAGGCGCATCTCGCCGGACCACACCTCGCTCACGTCGCCGGGTTGCAGCGGGTCGTACTGGTTGGCCCAGGCGATGATGTCGTTGCGGCTCAGCTGCCACACGTTGGCCAGCACGCCGGCGCCCAGGCCCTTGCCGAAGTTGCTCGGATAGGTGGTGCCCGACCAGTGGGGCAACGGCGCGTTGGTCGTGCCGTCGCACACCGTGCAGCCCGACGCCTGCGGCAGGGCCACGGTGCGCTGGTGCTCGGCGAAGCGCGCGCCGAACTTCAGCGACTCGAGCACGCCCTTGTCCAGCGCGAGCTCGGCATCCAGCTGGCCGTAGTGCTCCTTGTCCTCGGTCTGTACCTTCGAGCCCCAGGCCGCACCCGTGGTCACGTTGGCCGCGCTGAACGTGGACGGATCGCCGCCCGGGAACGTGACCGAGGCGACGCCGCCCGGGTTGAGCGTGTAGCTCATGCCGGAGTTCAGGAAGTTGGCCTCGTAGCCGATGTCGCGCGGCGTCTTGCCCTCGCCCTTGGTGGTGCCCAGCAGGCCCGTGAGCTTGAGCATGTCGGTGACGCGCCACTCGCCGCTCAGGTCGAGGTAGCTGCTGCTGGCGCTCGCGCCGGGACGATAGATCTGGTCGACGGTGGCGGGCGCCTCCGCGTACAGGTTCTGGTTCAACGTGCCGCTGGGCATCGGGTAGCCGGCCTTGTCGAACGTGGCCTGCACCAGCGTGCCGTTGACCACCTTGTAGCTGCTGGGCACCAGGCCCACGCTCAGGTTGTTCATCGGCTGGTTGTAGAAGCTGCGGTTGTAGTTCGACGCCTTGAGGTTCGAGTAAAAATCGTTGACGTCCAGCATGAGCGTGCTGGTGGGCTTGAACTGCACGTCGACGAGGCCTCCGCTGCGCTTGCGCGTCTGCTCGAACAGCGCGGAGTTGATGCCGTAGGGGGCCATCACGCCGGCCAGGTCGGGATGGTCGATGGCCGCCTGCCACGTGGGATCGATGGCGCCGTAGCCGAAGATCTCCTGGCCGTCGCGACGCTCGTGGCGCACCTCGTCGAACACCTGCAGCAATGCGCCGAAGGTGGACGACTCGTTCTTCCACGCGACCAGCGCGTTGCCCTGCGGATCGGTCTTGGCCGCCAGGTCGCTGTAGATGGCCTGCGCCGTGGCCTCCACCGTGAGCTGCTTCCTGAAGTCGAGCGGGCGTCGCGTGATCATGTCCACGGCGCCGGCCACGCCGCCTTCCACCAGGTCGGCCGTGGCGCTCTTGTGCACCACGGCGCTGGCGAGGATCTCGGGCGGCATCAGCGCGTAGCTGACGCTGCGGCCCAGCGAGCCGCCTTCCTGGTCGAGCACGAACCAGTCGCCCGACGAGATCATGTGGCCGTTGACCAGCGTCTGCGTGAGGCTGGGGCTGGTGCCGCGGATCGACACGCGGTCGTTCTCCGCGAAGCCGCCTTCGCCGCCGGCCGACGACGCGATGTTGACGCCCGGCACGCGCTGCAACGCGTCGGCCACGTTCTTGTCCGGCAGCTTGCCGATGTCGTCGGCGGTGACCACCTCCACCACCGAATTGACGCTGCGCTTCTTGGCCAGCGAGGCCTCCAGCGAGGCGCGCAGGCCGGTGACCTCGACGTGCTGCACGTCCTCGCGCGAAGCGGCGGCGGCGGCGGAGGTGGGGGCGACGGCCGAAGCGGCTGGCGCGGACGCCTCGGCTTGGGCGAAAACCTGGGTCGGCGCCAGCGCGCTCGCCAGGGCCAGCGCCGCGGCGGCGGCAATCGGATGGCGTTGAAGTTTCATCGGGCCCCTTCCAATCAAATCAAATGAGTTGATTTAATGAAATCATACGGGGCTCTGCTGCGCCTGCAGCAATCGTTTTCACTGATGTTTCGCGTGGGAGCGCGCGCCGCAGCGCTCAACTCACCATTGATAGACCTGGTACGACTTCTCCACCACCTTGGCCGGGATGTTGCCCAGGAAGTCGCGGTGCTCGGGGAAGTTGAGCGCGCCGCGCTCCAGCAGCTGGTCGAGCCCTTCGAGGTCATGCCGCGCTTCCTGCGCCGTCGGCGCGCGCAGGTTCGCGTCGGCCGGGAACAGGCCCATGCCGGCCAGCAGCGAGTACCAGGACACCGTCGGATAGCCCCTGCCGATCTGGCCCTGCCGGATGCCGCCCACGATGGGCTGGCTCGCCATCCAGCCGCCCAGCAGCAGGCGCAGCGGATCGGAGAGCGCCGTGTTGGCGGCGTTGTCGCGCCAGTACGGCGTGTCGGTGCGGGTGTTCGTCTTGTAGTGCGTGACGATGTAGTCGCGCGTGCCCTCGAACTGGGCGTTGATCCTCTCGTTGAAGCTTGCGCGCGCCGGCTCGTCGAGCTCGCCCTTCTCGAGCGCATCGACCAGCCACTGCGCCGTGCGCTGCACGAACAGCAGCGCCGTGGCCTCCAACGGCTCGATGAAGCCCTGCGACAGGCCCACGGCCACGCAGTTGCGGTTCCAGTGCTGCGTGTAGCGGCCGATCCGCATCTTCAGGTGGCGTGCGGGAACGTCGGCGTCGAGCAGCCCCAGGCGTGTGCGCAGCTCGGTCTCGGCCTCGTCGGCCGACACGTGCGCGCTGCTGTAGACGTAGCCGTTGCCAACGCGCGAGGTCAGCGGGATCTGCCACGCCCAGCCGTGGCGCATCGCGGTGGAGACGGTCTGCGACAGCAGCGGCCCATCGGGCGACGGCGTGGGCATGGCGATGGCCGCATCGTTGAACAGGTTCGTCGAGAACGAGACGTACGGCGTCTGCAGCGCCTTGCCGTTCAGCAGCGAGGCAAAGCCGGTGCAGTCGACGAAGAAGTCGGCGTCCAGGGTGTCGCCGCCTTCGAGCTCGAGGGCGCGGATGTCGCCACGCTCGTCGAGCGACCCCGACGTCATGTGGCGCGCCACTTGCG
>JACMOG010000223.1 GCA_014378125.1 Vitreoscilla sp.
GAACGCGAGGGCGTCGCGGCCATGTCGGGCCAGCAGCGGCGGCAGGCGGCGCGCGATCTCGGCATAGGCCTCGTCCCACGTGGCCTCCACGAAGCGGCCCTCGCGCTTGGCCAGGGGCTGGCGCAGGCGATCGGGATCGTCCTCCAGATCCTTCAACGCCACCGCCTTGGGACACAGGTAGCCGCGGCTGAACACGTCCTGCTCGTCGCCGCGGATGGCCACCACGCGCGCCTGCGCGCCGGTGCCCGACACCGTGAGGCTGAGGCCGCAGCAGGCCTCGCACAGCGGGCAGATGCGCTGGACGATGCGGGTGGCCACGGCGGCGTCGGTGGCCCGGGGGGCTGGGCCGGCAAGCGGCGTGGCAAGCGTCATGGGAGATGTCTCGTCGTTGTGTGGTGATGGCTCTGTGGCCTGTCGCAAGAATACGGCGACGCGGTCGATGATGGTGGCGATTCCGTGCCACGGCTGCCACTTGGGCGACAAATGCCGACATTCGCGCCGCACGCGACATCGTCCGGGTGAAACCACGCGATCCGCGCCGGGCGCCGTTTCGGATTGATGGCAGGATGCAGGTGTCCCTCCCGCATTCGAGCCCCCTTGTCCTCCGTCATGTCCTCTTCGCCGTCGCGTCCGTCCTGGTTGGCCATGGCCGCGCTCCATGCCCGCCTGCTGCGGGCCGAATGGCGCCATCATCCGTGGCGGCAGGCCGCGGCCGTGATGGCAGTGGCCCTCGGCGTGGCGCTGGCGTTCGCGGTGCAGCTGGTCAACGCGTCGGCGCTGTCGGAGTTCGAGACCGCCGTGCACGCCGCCAGTGGCGCGCCCGACTTCAGCGTGCGCCCGCGCGACGGCCTGCTGCCCGAAGACCTCTACCCGCGCCTGGCGCGCACGCCGGGCGTCGCGCATGCGAGCCCGGTCATCGACCTGCCGGTGGCGCTGCACGGCGCCGACGGCCAGCCGCATGCGGCCCACCTGCTGGGGCTCGACGCCTTCGTCGCACCATTCATCTCGCCCGGCTGGCTGGTGCAGCCCGATGCGCATGCGGGCGCCGACGCGGGCGGCGCGCCGCTGTCGGCGCTCGACCCCGACGTGCTCTTCGTCAACGCCGCCGCCCGCGCGCAGTTGGGCCCGGCAGACCACGCCACGCTGCAGGTGGACGGCCACTGGCAGACCTTCGCCATCGCCGGTCGCATCGCCGCCGAGGGGCCGCCGCTGATGGTGATGGACATCGCCGGCGTGCAGACGCACTTCGATCGCCTGGGTTCGCTCTCGCGCATCGACGTCCGCCTCGCGCCCGGCGCGCGCCAGGAGGCCGTCATGGGGGTGCTGGCCGCCGGCCCCGACGTGCGCGCCGCCGCGCCCGACGAGGCCGCGCTGCGCATGGCGCGGCTGTCGCAGTCGTACCGCGTCAACCTCAGCGTGCTGTCGCTGGTGGCGCTGTTCACCGGTGGCTTCCTCGTGTTTTCGGTGCAGTCGCTGGCGGTGGCCAAGCGCATTCCGCAGCTAGCGCTGCTGGGCGTGCTGGGCATGAGCGGGCGCCAGCGCCGCACGCTGGTGTGGGCCGACAGCCTGATGGTAGGCGCGATCGGAGGCGTGCTGGGCCTGGCGCTGGGCACGGCGCTCGCGGCCGCGGCGTTGCGCGCGCTGGGCGGCGACCTGGGCAGCGGCACCCTGGGCGGCAGCGCGCCGCGCCTGCAATGGAGCGGCCTCGCCGCGCTCGCCTACGGCGCGCTGGGCCTGGCCTCGGCGTTCGCCGGCGGCTGGTGGCCGGCACGCGCGGCGCAAGGCCTGGCGCCGGCGCA
>JACMOG010000224.1 GCA_014378125.1 Vitreoscilla sp.
CCCAGGCCGCGGCGCTAGCCCCGTCCTACGGGCCCGAGCTCGAAGGCTTCGACTACCCGCAGCCGTTGCATCACTTCGCCTTCACCTCGCAGGGCGAGCCCATGCAGATGGCCTACATGGACGTGGCCGCGGCGGGCGCGGCCAACGGCCGCACCGTCGTGCTGATGCACGGCAAGAACTTCTGCGGCGCGACCTGGGCCCATCAGATCGACACGTTGAACTGGTGCGCAACACCGATGCGCTGCTGAAGTCGCTGGGCGTGGCGCGCGCCACCCTGGTGGCGCATTCCACCGGTGGGATGATCGCCGCGCGCGACGCGTTGATGTTGCCGCAGGCCGTCCAGCAACTGGTGCTGGTCGATCCGCTGGGGCTGGAAGACTGGCAGGCCAAGGGCGTGCCCGCGCGTACCGTGGACGAATGGACGCGGCGCGAGCTGGGCCAGACCGCCGACAAGATCCGCGACTACGAACGCCAGACCTACTACGTCGGCCAATGGAAGCCGGAGTACGAGCGCTGGGTCGACATGCTCGCCGGCCTGCAGCAGGGGCCCGGCCGCGAGTTGGTGGCGCGAAACTCCGCGTTGATCTACGACATGATCCAGACCCAGCCCGTGGTGTACGAGTTCCCGCAGCTGAAGGTGCCCACCGTGCTGATGCTCGGCACGCGCGACACCACGGCCATCGGCAGCGACGTGGCGCCGCCCGATTTGCGGCGCATTTGCCACGCCCGGCTCCGGGCGACGCGGCGCTGTTGCATCATTGCGGACTCATGACCGAAATCGCTTCCGTTCCCGCCTCTCCCGCGCCCGGCCGTGGCCCGCTCATCAGCGCCGACGACGCGCTGGCGCGCCTGCTCGCCGCCGTCGTGCCGCTCAATCGCGTCGACACCGTCTCCACGCCCGACGCCTGGGGCCGCATCCTCGCGCAGGACGTCGTCTCCGCCGTCCACGTGCCGCCCGAGGACAACAGCGCCATGGACGGCTACGCCATCCGCCTGGCCGACCTCGACGGCACCATCGGCACGTTGCTGCCCGTCAGCCAGCGCATCGTCGCCGGCCGCCCCGGCGAGCCGCTGGCGCCCGGCACGGCGGCGCGCATCTTCACCGGCGCGCAGGTGCCGCCCGGCGCGGACGCGGTGGTGATGCAGGAGAACTGCGAGGCCCGGCCGTCGTCGGTATCGCACGATCCGTTCGGCGGCGTGCGGGTGAACGAGGTTCCGACGCCCGGCATGGCCATCCGCCGCCAGGGCGAGGACGTGATGAAGGGCCACGTCGTGCTGCGTGCGGGCCATCGCCTGGACGCCGCCGCCTTCGGCCTGGCCGCCACCGTGGGCATGGCCAGGCTGGACGTCGCGGCGCGCCCGCGCGTGGCGCTGTTTTCCACCGGCGACGAGCTGGTGATGCCCGGCGAGCCCCTGCCGTCGGGCGCCATCTACAACTCCAACCGCTTCATGCTGGGCGCGCTGCTGCGCGGCCAGGGCTGCGTCGTCACCGACCTGGGCAACGTGCCCGACCGGCTGGACGCCACCCGCGCCATGCTGCGCCAGGCGGCGCAGGGCCACGACCTGATCCTGAGCTCGGGCGGGGTGTCGGTGGGCGAGGAGGATCACCTCAAGCCCGCGCTGGCCGCCGAGGGCCGGCTCGACCTGTGGGCCATCGCCATCAAGCCGGGCAAGCCGCTGGCGTTCGGCGCGGTGCGGCGCGAGGACGGCGAAACCTGGTTCATCGGACTTCCGGGCAATCCGGTATCGAGCTACGTCACGTTCGCGCTCTTCGTGCGGC
>JACMOG010000225.1 GCA_014378125.1 Vitreoscilla sp.
CATCCACCAGCCGCGCAAGGTCGGCATCGGCGTCGCCTTCTTCATGGGCCTGTTGATGGACGTGCACGACGCCACGCTGCTCGGCGAGAACGCGCTGGCCTACACGCTGCTGTCCTACCTGGCCATCATGATCCACCGCCGCGTGCTGTGGTTCCCCGTGCTGACGCAGGCGCTGCACGTGTTCCCGCTGCTGGTGCTGACCGAGGCGATCCAGGTCGCCGTGCGCTTCATCGTCTCGGGCCGCTTCCCGGGCTGGCTGCCGTTCATCAGCTGCGCCGTCTCGGTCGCGCTGTGGCCGATCGTCAGCTGGCTGCTGCTCGCGCCGCAGCGGCGCGCGGTCGACCGCGACCACACCCGCCCCATCTGACGCCCCGCCTTCATGACCGAGATTAAAGACAACGACCGCGAAATCCACCTGTTCCGGCTGCGGCTGACGGCGGTCGTCGCCTTCGTGTTCATCTGTTTCAGCCTGCTGGTGGCGCGCTTCGTGTGGCTGCAGATTATCAAGCACTCCGACTACATGGCGCTGGCCGAGGGCAACCGCATCGCCATCGTGCCGGTGGTGCCCAACCGCGGCCTGATCGTCGACCGCAACGGCGTGGTCCTGGCGCGCAACTACTCGGCCTACACGCTCGAGATCACGCCATCGAAGCTGCGCGCCTCGCTCGACTCGGTCATCGACGAACTGGCCACGCTGGTCGAGATCGAGCCGAAGGACCGCAAGCAGTTCAAGCGCCTGCTCGAGGACTCGAAGAATTTCGAGAGCGTGCCGCTGCGCTCGCGCCTGTCCGACGACGAGGTCGCGCGCTTCACCGCCCAGCGCTTCCGCTTTCCTGGCGTCGAAGTGAACGCGCGCCTGTTCCGCCAGTATCCGCTGGGCGAAGTGGCCTCGCACGTGGTCGGCTACATTGGCCGCATCAACCAGGCCGAGGCCAAGGCGCTCGAAGAGGGCGAGAACGCCAACAACTACCGCGGCACCGACCACCTGGGCAAGGAGGGCCTCGAGAAGAGCTACGAGCGCCAGCTGCACGGCCAGGCCGGCTACGAGGAGGTCGAGAAGTCGGCCGGCGGGCGCGCGGTGCGCACGCTCTCGCGCACCGAGCCGATCCCCGGCACCAACCTGATCTTGTCGATCGACATCGAGCTGCAGAAGGTGATCGAGGAGGCGTTCGGCGACCGCCGCGGCGCGCTCGTCGCGATCGAGCCCGAGAGGGGCGACATCCTCGCCTACGTGTCACGCCCCGGCTACGACCCCAACCTGTTCGTCGACGGCATCGACAGCCAGAGCTGGAACGAGCTCAATACCTCGCTCGACCGGCCGATGGTCAACCGGCCCTTGTCGGGCACCTATCCGCCCGGCTCGACGTTCAAGCCCTTCATGGCGCTGGCCGCGCTCGAACTGGGCAAGCGCAATCCCGAGCAGGCGATCATGGATCCGGGCTTCTTCATGCTGGGCGGGCACAAGTTCCGCGACGACAAGGATGGCGGCCACGGCTACGTCAATATGTTCACCTCGATCGTGGCCTCGTGCGACACCTACTACTACATGCTGGGTAACGAGATGGGCATCGATAACATCTCGGCCTTCATGAAGCCGTTCGGCTTCGGCCAGCTGACCGGCATCGACCTCGAACACGAGAAGATGGGCATCCTGCCGTCGCAGGAATGGAAGCGCAACTACTTCAAGAAGTCGCGCGCGGCGCAGAAGTGGGTCGGCGGCGACACCGTCTCGGTGAGCATCGGCCAGGGCTACAACGCCTACACGCCGCTGCAGATGGCGCACGCGGTGGCCACGCTGGCCAACAACGGCATCCAGATGAAGCCGCACCTGGTCAAGATCATGGAAGACGGCGGCACGCGCGCGCGCACGCTGACGGTGGCCAAAGAGAGCGGGCGCATCCCGCTCAAGCAGGAGAACATCGACTTCGTCAAGCGCGCGATGGTGGGCGTGGTGACGGAGCAGAATGGCACCGGCTACCGGCCCTTCCTCAATGCCGGCTATGTCGCCGCCGGCAAGACCGGCACCGCGCAGGTGGTGGCGATCAAGAAGAACGAGAAGTACAACGCCGCCGCGCTCGACGAACGGCTGCGCGACAACGCGCTGTTCATCGCGTTCGCGCCGGCCGACAAGCCGCGCATCGCGATCGCCATCGTCGTCGAAAACGGCGGCAAGGGGTCGGAGGCGGCCGCGCCGATCGTGCGCAAGGCGCTCGACTACTACCTGCTCGGCAAGCGCCCGGCCGACAAGGACCGCACCGTGGTGCCGAAAGAGGACGCCGAGCTGCGCCCGGTCGAGGAAGTCAAGGCCGAGCAGGGCATCTCCGATCACAAGCCGGGCGGCGAAACGCCCGGCAACAAGGACTGACGCGATGCGCATCAATGAAAGGCGCTCGCTGTGGCGCCGCCTGAAACCCTACTTCCTCGTGTTCGACGCGCCGCTGGTGCTGGTCATGGTGCTGCTGTTCGCCACCAGCCTGGTGACGCTGTATTCGGCCGGGATCGACTTCCCCGGCCGCGTCGAAGGCCAGGTGCGCAACATCGTCATCGCCTTCGTCGTCATGTGGGTGGCGGCCAACGTGCCGCCGCAAACGCTGATGCGCATGGCCGTGCCGATCTACACGGTCGGCGTGGCGCTGCTGGTGGCGGTGTTCCTGTTCGGGATCATCAAGAAGGGCGCGCGGCGCTGGCTCTACGTGGGCACCGACATCCAGCCGTCCGAGCTGATGAAGATCGGCCTCGTGCTGGGTCTGGCCCGCTGGTACCACGGCGCGACGGCCCAGGAGGCCAGCTTCCACTGGAAGCTGTTGATCCCGGCCGGTATGATCGGCCTTCCCTTCATCCTGGTAGCGCACCAGCCCGACTTGGGCTCCGCCATGCTGATCGGCCTGACCGGCGCGGCCATGATGTTCATGGCGGGGCTCAGCTGGAAGATCATCGCCGGCGTGACCATTCCCGCGGCGATCGCCGTGCCCTTCTATGTCATGTTCGGCATGCACGGCTATCAGCGCAACCGCGTGCTGACCTTCCTCAATCCGGAAGGCGATCCGACGGGCACGGGCTATCACATCATGCAGTCCAAGATCGCCCTCGGCTCGGGCGGTCTGCTGGGCAAGGGCTATGGCCTGGGCAGCCAGAGCCAGCTTGAATTCCTGCCCGAGAAACACACCGACTTCATCTTCGCCGCAGTCTCCGAAGAGTTCGGTTTCGTCGGCTCCTTCACCGTGATCGCCAGCTATATTGCCATCATCCTGATCGCCCTGCGCATCGCCTCCCTGTCGCATAGTCATTTCGGCCGTATGGGCGCGGCGGGCATGACGGCGACCTTTGCCCTCTATGTCATGATCAACGGGGCCATGGTCATGGGCCTGGCCCCGGTCGTGGGCGTGCCCATGCCACTGCTGAGCTATGGCGGTACGGTCATGCTGACGGTGATGATCGGCTTCGGCCTGGTGCTGGCGACGCGCGTGCACCGCTATGCCGAACTGCCCAAGGGCCACGGATTGTTCTGATCGCGGCCTCACGCGTTAGACCCGGATGATGAAGCGTTCAAAGCCTGCTCCCAAACCCGTCCCGGACACGCCGGTGGTCGCCCCGGACACCCTGTTCCAGTCTAACTGCGGCGAGAAGCCCTGTCCCGAACCGG
>JACMOG010000226.1 GCA_014378125.1 Vitreoscilla sp.
GCACCTCGATGGGCGCGGCGTTGCCGGCCAGCTCGTGCTCCCAGCGTGCATCGACGAACGAGAAGTTGATGGTCTCCTGGTAGTCGAGCGGCGCCACCACGCGGCGCACCGCATGGCTGGAGCGGCTGGCTTCGCGGCGCACGCGCGCGGTCACCGACGCGATGGGCGGGGTGTCGGGCAGCTTGCCGAAGCCCACCACGCGGATCACTTCCTCGATCAGGTCTTCCTCGATCTGGAGGTCGAAGCGCCAGCTCGGCGGCGTCACCCTGAAGGCGCCCTCGGTCTCCGTGTACGCCAGGCCCAGGCGCTTCATCACGCCGGCGCACTCCTGCTGCGTCAAGGGCATGCCGATGACCTTGGCCGCGCGCGCCACGCGAAGCGTGACGGGCGGGCGCGCGGGCAGGCGCGCGACGACGTCGTTGAGCGGGCCGGCCTGGCCGCCGCAGATGTCGAGGATCAGCTGCGTGATGCGCTCGAGGTGCTCGGGAATGGTCACGGCGTCGGCGCCGCGCTCGAAGCGGTGGCCGGCGTGGGTGGAGAAGTTGGAGCGGCGCGAGCGGCCGGCCACGGCCACGGGCCACCAGAACGCGGCCTCCACGAAGACGTCGGAGGTGGTGTCGGGAACGGCCGAGGCGTCGCCGCCCATGATGCCGGCCAGCGACTCGGGGCCGGCGCTGTCGGCCACCACGCCCACCTTCTCGTCCAGCGTCACGGTGTTGCCGTTGAGCAGCTTGAGCGTCTCGCCCGGCTTGGCCCAACGGATCACCAGCTCGTCGTGGATCTTCGCGTGGTCGAAGATGTGCGACGGGCGGCCCAGCTCGAACATGACGTAGTTGGAGATGTCCACCAGCGGCGACACCGAGCGCTGGCCGCAGCGGGCCAGGCGGTCGACGATCCAGGCGGGCGTGGCCACCTGGGTGTCCACGCCCTTGACCACGCGCCCGGCCCAGCGTCCGCACAGGTCGGGCGCCTCGATGCGCACCGGCACCTGGGCGTGGCTCGTGGGCTTCACCGGCGTGAACGTGGGCAGGTTGAGCGGCGTGCCGGTGAGGGCCGACACCTCGCGCGCGATGCCCAGCACCGACAGGTTGTGCGCCAGGTTGGGCGTGAGCTTGAGCGTGAAGAGGGTGTCGTCGAGCTTGAGCACGTCGCGAATGTCGACACCCAGCGGGGTATCGACCGGCAGCTCCAGGAGTCCGCCATGATCCTCCGACAGCTTGAGCTCGCGGGCCGAGCACAACATGCCGAAGCTGTCGACGCCGCGCAGCTTGCCCACGCCGATCTTGAACGGCTTGCCGTCATCGCCCGGGGGCAACTCGGCGCCCACCATGGCCAGCGGCACGCGGATGCCCACGCGTGCATTGGGCGCCCCGCACACGATCTGCAGCGGGCCGTCGGGCGACAGCGCGCCGACGTCGACCTTGCACACGCGCAGCTTGTCGGCGTTGGGGTGCTGCACGGCCTCGAGGATCTCGGCGACGACGATGCCCGAGAACGGCGGCGCCACCGGATGCATCTCCTCCACCTCGAGCCCGGCCATGGTCAGCAGGTCGGCCAGTTGATCGGTGGAGATGGGCGGGTTGCAGAACTCGCGCAGCCAGGATTCCGGGAATTGCATGATGGGGCTCGGATTCGTATTCGGTGGGGACGGGTCGGCGGTGGTCTGCGATCAGCGGAACTGCGACAGGAAGCGCAGGTCGCCGTCGAAGAACTGGCGCAGGTCGTTGACGCCGTAGCGAAGCATCGTGAGACGGTCCGGGCCCATGCCGAACGCAAAGCCGATGTAGCGCTCGGGGTCGAGCCCGAAGTTGCGCACCACGTTCGGATGCACCTGGCCGGAGCCGGCCACCTCCAGCCAACGGCCTTTCAGCGGGCCGCTCTGGTACGCGATGTCGACCTCGGCCGACGGCTCGGTGAACGGGAAGAACGACGGGCGGGAACGGATCACCTGGTTGTCGGTCTCGAAAAA
>JACMOG010000227.1 GCA_014378125.1 Vitreoscilla sp.
CGCCGACGCCCCGGCCAAGCCGGTGGCGCCGGAGGGCTCGGCGCCGCGCATGTCGCTGCGCAACCTCGGCGCGCAGCGCCGCCTGCATCCGCTCAGCCTCGACCTGAACGACGGCGAGGTGATCGGCGTGGCCGGCCTGCTGGGCTCGGGCCGCACCGAGCTCGCGCGCCTGATGTTCGGGCTGGACGCGGCCGACTCCGGCACGCTGCAGGTGCAGGGCAAGACCGTGCGCTTCACGCACCCGGCGCAGGCCGTCAAGCTGGGCCTGGCCTTCTGCCCGGAAGAACGCAAGGCCGACGGCATCGTCGGCGAGCTGAGCGTGCGCGAGAACATCGTGCTGGCGTTGCAGGCGCGCGCCGGCCTGTGGCCCTGCATCAGGCCCACGCGCCAGCGCGAGCTGGCCCAGCGCTACATCGACCTCCTGGGCATCCGCGCGGCCGATTCCGACATGCCCATCGCGCTGCTGTCCGGCGGCAACCAGCAGAAGGCGCTGCTCGCTCGCTGGCTGGCCACGGCGCCGCGCGTGCTGATCCTCGATGAACCCACCCGCGGCGTCGACGTCGCCGCCAAGCAGGAACTGATGAACGAGGTGATGCGCCTGGCGCGCGAAGGCATGTCGGTGCTGTTCATCTCGTCGGAGATCGACGAGGTGATCCGCATCTCCGACCGCATCGTGGTGATGCGCGACCGCCGCAAGGCCGGCGAGCTGCCGCGCGGCGCCGGCGAGGCCGAGGTGATGGCGCTCATCTGCGAGCCGACGGCATGAGCGCCGCTCGGCCGCCCGAGGGCGCTCGCCCCGCAGCCGTCAGGCGGAGGATTTCCTGATGACGAGTCCCGACTCGATCTGGGTGCGCGCGGCGCGCCATCCGCTGCTGTGGCCGCTGATGACGCTCGCCATCATCCTGGCTGTCAACGCCAGCCTCAACCCCGGCCTGTGGCACCTGCAATGGCGCAACGGCCACCTGTACGGCAGCCTCATCGACATCGTCAACCGCGCCGCGCCGCTGGCCGTGGTGGCGCTGGGCCTGACGCTGGTGATCGCCACGCGGGGCATCGACATCTCGGTGGGCGCGGTCGTTGCCATCTCGGGCGCCGTCGCGGCGCTGCTGATGGGCAACGCGGTGGCCTTCGTCAACGGCGCGCTGGTGCATCCCAGCCGGTTTCCGCTGATCGTGGTCATCGCGGGCGCGCTGCCCGCCGGCGGCCTGTGCGGCGCCTGGAACGGGCTGCTGGTGGCCCGCGCGGGCCTGCAGCCGATCATCGCCACGCTCATCATGATGCTGGCCGGCCGCGGCGCGGCGCAGTTGCTGACCGGCGGACAGATCCTGTCGATCAGCTACCCACCCTACTTCGCCATCGGCAGCGGCTTCCTGCTGGGGCTGCCCGTGGCCGCGCTCATCGCGCTGGCCGTGTGGGGCGGCATGACGCTGATGCTGGAGCGCAGCGCGCTGGGCCTGTTCATCCGCGCCATCGGCATCAACCCGCGCGCCGCGCGCGTGGCGGGCGAGCGCTCGCGCACCATCCCCATCTGCGTGTACGCGTTCTGCGGGCTGTGCGCGGGCGTGGCGGGCCTCATCGTGAGCTCCAACGTGAAGAGCGCCGACGGCAACAACGCGGGCCTGCTGATGGAGCTCGACGCGATCCTGGCCGTCACCATCGGCGGCACGCTGCTGACCGGCGGCCGCTTCTCGCTGGCGGGCACGGTCATCGGGGCGCTGATCATCCAGACGCTGACGTCCACCATCTACGCCATCGGCGTGCCGCCCGAGATCAACCTGGTGGTCAAGGCGGTGGTGGTGTTCGCGGTGATGCTGTTGCAGTCGGGAGAGTTCCGGCGCCAGCTGCGCGCGATCGCGTTCCGCCCGTCGTCGGGAGGCCTGCGATGAGCGCGATCGCCCGCAAGGGTTTCCGCATCTCTCCGGTGGTGGCCAGCGTGCTGCTGCTGCTGGCCATGGTGGCCTTCGGCAGCGTCATGTACACGGGCTTCTTCAGCGCCCAGGTGTTCCTGAACCTGCTCATCGACAACGCCTTCCTGCTGGTGGTGGCGGTGGGCATGACCTTCGTGATCCTCACCGGCGGCATCGACCTGTCGGTGGGCTCGGTGGTGGCGCTCACCACCATGGTGTCGGCCACGCTGGTGGAGCATCATCACTGGGCGCCCGGCGTGGTCCTCCCGCTGGTGCTGGCGGGCGGCGCGGTGTTCGGCGCGCACCAGGGCTGGCTCATCCAGCGCTTCCGCCTGCAGCCGTTCATCGTCACGCTGGCCGGCATGTTCCTGGCGCGCGGACTCTGCTACGTCATCAGCATCGACTCCATCAGCATCACCGAACCCACGTTCACGCACATCGCCCAGGAGCGCGTGCCGGTGGGCGGCGGCAATGCGCTGTCGATCGGCGCGCTGATCTCGCTGGCCACGTTCGCGCTGGCCGTGTTCGTGGCCCACGGCACGGCCTTCGGCCGCAACGTGTACGCCATCGGCGGCAACGAGCACTCCGCCGTCCTGATGGGCCTGCCGGTGGCACGCACCATCGTCGGCGTGTACGCGCTGAGCGGCGCCTGCGCGGCGCTGGGCGGCGTGCTGTTCACGTTCTACATGCTGTCGGGCTACGGCCTGCACGCCACGGGCCTGGAGCTGGACGCGATCGCGTCGGTGGTGATCGGCGGGACGTTGCTGGCGGGCGGCGTCGGTCTCGTGGCCGGCACCTTGTGCGGGGTGCTGATGCTGGGACTGATCCAGACGCTGATCACGTTCGACGGGTCGCTCAGCGCCTGGTGGACGCGGATCGTGATCGGGGCGTTGCTGTTGGCGTTCTGCCTGTTGCAGCGGTTGACGCAGCGGGCGGCCGAGGGTGAGGCGGGGTAGCGAGCGATAGCCGGCCTCGAACGTCGGCTTTCGGTCAGGCTGGCGGGAAGCGTGTCGGCCGAACCCCGGCCCCTGCGCCGGGGATCGGGGTCAGGCATTGCCGGCGAGTACGCAGGAGATGCCAGACCCCCTTCCGGACCGTCTAGGCGCGGGGATGGGCCAGGAAGAATCGCAGCATCTCGGCACTCGCGTCCGGCCCGCGCGGGTCGGTGTACGAGGCGGACGGATCGCCGCCCGACCACGCGTGGCCCATTCCGTGCAGCGTCCATTGCTCGCCGCGTTCGATGCCGTGCGCGTCTACCCAGGCGCGGCGCGAATACGGCACGCCCATCGTCGACGATCCGCGCCGTGCGTCGGCTCCCGCCTTCAGGCCGCCCGCGGCGATCACGCGTTCGCCGTTGACCACGTTGACCGTGGCGTCGGCGTCGCCCTGGAACACGATGGTGGGCGGGGTCGCGCCCGGCCGCGGCGCGCGGCGCGGCGCGGTGGCATCGCCGCGCATCGCCGCGAACGCCGACGTCACATCGGTGGCCGAGCCCGTGGCCAGGCCCGAATGCACGCCGACGGCGGCGAACAGGTCGGGATACGCGTCTCCCAGGATCGCGGCCATCGCGCCGCCGGCCGACAGGCCCGCCACGTACACGCGATGCGGATCGACGCCATGGCGCGCCACCACGTCGCGCGCCATGCCCGCGAGGATGGCCGGCTCGCCCTTGCCGCGCGCCTGGTGGTTGTGCTTGAACCAGTTCCAGCAGCGCTGCGCATTGCCGCGCTGCGACTGCGCCGGGTACAGCACCAGGAAACCTTGCGCCCCCGCGAGCGCGTTCATGCGCGTGCCGCGCGCGAAGTCGTCCGGATCCTGCGTGCACCCGTGCAGCATCACCACCAGCGGCAGCGCGCGGCCGTCGCGCGTGGGTTCGAACAGCTTGTAGTCGCGGCCGCCGCACTCGTTGCGGTAGTGGCCTGCGGTGAACGA
>JACMOG010000228.1 GCA_014378125.1 Vitreoscilla sp.
CAGCGCGCCGTTGACGTCGAGCGCCTCCAGCCGGAACAGCGCGAGGTGCCACCACAGGTGGCTCGCGAAGAGCGTGCCGTCGGTCCAGCCGGTCTGCTGCTGGCGCAGCCAGATGGCGCCGTCGTCGAAGCGGCCCTGCATCTCCATGGCGTGCGTGACCGCGTGCACGGCCCAGGGCACGCGGGCCGGCGGGTCGGCGTCGGCCCGTTGCGCCTGCGCCAGGGCGATCGCGCGGCGTCCGAGGTCTTCGGCCAGCGCGACCTGGTGGCATTCGGCCAGGCCGAATGCGTAGAGCCCCAGCACGCAGGGAAACAGCGGATCGGCGTCGTCCCATTCGGGCAGGGCACGCGCGGGGCGCAGGCGCATGCTGGTGGAGTCGCCGCGCGCGTGATCCCATTGATGCGCCCAGTGCAGCGCGAGCGCGTCGCGCGGGTGCTCCAGCAGCAGGTCGTCCCAGATGCGCAGCGCGGCCGACACGCGGCCGTCCTGCAGCCGCGTCAACGCATCGAGGTGGGCGCGCTCGCGCGCGCTGGCGCCCGACGCGAGCGCGGCCGCGGAGGCGAGCAGGTCGCGCGCCACCTCGCGGTCGTCGGGCTGGTTCAGGCCCAGGCGAAAGCCGGCGTCGAGCAGCAGTGGCAACGTCCAGCCGGCGTCGGCCTCGCACGCCGCCTGCAGTGCCAGGCGCGGGGTGTCGGCGAAGGTCATCATCTGCCACAGCGCCTCGTCCGCATGGTCGGCGGCGGCGCGCGAGGAGGTCCCCAGACGCAGTCCGCGCGAGTCCCGCAAGGTCTCGGCAGACGCGTTGGTCATTCGACTCTCGCGGCGACGGGCGTGGCAGGCGACGGCATGTCAGACCACGAGGCTGAGCCCCTCGGGCAGGCCGAGGGCCAGGTTCATCGTCTGCACGGCGGCGCCGGAGGCGCCCTTGCCGAGGTTGTCGATGCGCGCCATCAGCAGCACCTGCCGGGCGTTGCCGAACACGAACAGGTCGGCGCGCTGGGTGTCGTTGCAGGCCTGGACGTCGAACGAGCCCTCGGCCAGCACCGCCGGGTCGGACAGCGGCATCACGCGGATGAAGGGCTCGTCGGCGTAGCGCTTCTCGAGCGCGGCGTGCACCCCGGCGGCGTCGGCGCCGGGGGCGAGCTGGTTCACATGGAACGGGATGCTTACCGTCAGGCCCTTGTAGAAGTTGCCCACGATGGGCATGAAGACGGGCGCGCGGGTGAGCAGCGAGCAGGTCTTCATCTCGGGGATGTGCTTGTGGCCCAGGCCCAGCGCGTAGGGCCGCGGCGCGCTGAGGGCGGCGTCGACCTGGCGCTCGCCGTCCATCTGGCGCGCGTGCCACGACTGGTACTGCTCGATCATCTTCTTGCCGCCGCCCGAAAAGCCGGTGATGGACGTGGCCGTGACGTTGGCGTCGTGCGCCACCAGGCCGGCGTCGACCAGCGGGCGCATCAGCAGGATGAACGCCGTGGCATGGCAGCCGGGGTTGGCGATGCGCTTGGCCGTGCGCAGCGCCTCGCGCTGGCCGGGCGCCAGCTCGGGCAGGCCGTACACCCAGGTGGGGTCGGTGCGGTGCGCGGTGCTGGCGTCGATCAGGCAGGTCGTCGGGTTCGTGATCATCTTCGCCGCCGCACGCGACGCGTCGTCGGGCAGGCACAGGAAGGCCACGTCGGCGGCGTTGAGCAGGCGAGCACGCTCCGCGTCGTCCTTGCGCAGCTCGGGCGAGATGCGCAGCAGCTCGAGGTCGGCACGGGCGGCCAGCATCTCGTGGATGCGCAGGCCCGTGGTGCCATCCTGGCCGTCGACGTAGACGCGGAACTTCTTGGTGGCGGTGCTCATTTTCAGGAATCTCCGGGGCCGCGCGCGACGCGGCAGAATCGTTGCATGGCGCCTGCGGCAGGCGCCTTTTCCGATGCGAAGCATAAGCCAATGACATTACAGGATCCCTGTCGCGCAGAAGCGCCCGACCTGCACGTGCTGGTGCTGCCCGGCTGGCAGAACTCCGGCCCGGGTCATTGGCAGACCCGTTGGGAAGCGCTGTACGGCGACCAGCGCGTGGAGCAGAGCGACTGGATGCACCCGCTGCGCGGCGACTGGATGATGCGGCTGGACGAGGCCATCGGCGAGCTCGAGGCCGCCGACGAGTCGCCCCAAGTGGTGCTGGTGGCGCACAGCCTGGGCTGCCACCTGGTGTCGGCGTGGGCCACCCACTCCGGCAAGACGCGCCGCGTGAAGGCCGCGCTGCTGGTGGCGCCGCCCGACGTCGAACGCGACGAGGTGCGCGCCGTGTTGCACTCGTTCACGCCCATCGTGCGCGCACGGCTGCAATTCCCTTCCCTCGCGATCATCAGCAGCAACGACCCCTATTGCCATCCTCATCGAGCGCACGCGATGGCGCGCGATTGGGGCTCTCGCACGATCGACGCCGTCAATCGAGGGCATTTGAACGCGGATTCCGGCCTGGGGGACTGGCCAACCGGGCGGCAGCTATTGGCAGACCTGCTCGCCAGCAGATAATCGTGGTCCACTTCCAGCGCCTCCGCCGCTGGCGCACCTCACCCTGCACGAGATTCAAGGGAGCGGCGGAACCGGCTTTGCCGGGCCGCTCGCGGCCGGCCCCTCGGGGGCAGGGAGCGCCAGCGACCGTGGGGCCAACATGATGGTCACCAAAAAACCCAAGGGCCTCGGCATGGGCCTCGAAGCCCTGCTCGGCCCCAAGATCGACGAGACGCCGGCGCCCGCGGGCGGTCCGGTGCAGCCCACCACGCTGAAGCTCTCGCAGATGCAGGCCGGCAAGTACCAGCCGCGCACCCGCATGGACGAGGGCTCGCTGTACGAGCTGGCCGAGAGCATCCGCAGCCAGGGCATCATGCAGCCGATCCTGGTGCGGCCGCTCGAGAGCGCCGGCGCCAAGGCGCAGCGCTACGAGATCATCGCCGGCGAGCGCCGCTTCCGCGCCGCCCGCCTGGCCGGTCTCGACGAGGGCCGGTGCTGGTGCGCGAGGTCCCCGACGAATCGGCCGCCGTGATGGCGCTGATCGAGAATATCCAGCGCGAGGACCTGAACCCGCTGGAAGAGGCGCAGGGCCTGAAACGACTCGTCGACGAATTCGGCATGACGCACG
>JACMOG010000229.1 GCA_014378125.1 Vitreoscilla sp.
GCAGCCGCGCCCCCACCCCTACTGCGCCGCCCGCTTCGTCAACTGCCGACTCACGAACATCAGCGCCGCCACGGTCAGGACGACGCAGACGACCAGGCTCGGCGCGACGTCCATCGCGCTGATCGGGGCGTTCTTCAGGACGCGGTTCATCAGCGTCGACTGCGCGAGCGCTGGGACCCACAGGTTCCAGCTGGACTCGCCTTCCTGGTTGAACAGGCTGACCATCGGCGTCATGCTGACGGCCAGGGTGAGGACGACGGTGTTGGCCTGGGCTTCCTTGAAGGTCTTGCAGCGGATGGCGATGGCCATGATCAGCGCGGAGAGTGCGGCGGCCAGCGGGGCGAGCAGGCCGATGAACCAGGCGGCTTCCACCCAGCCGAAGCGGAACAGCGCGGCGAGCTGTTCGCTGCGCAGCAGCCTCTGCGCGGGCAGGAAGCTCATGCAGGACAGCACGGCGATGAGCAGGCCCAGCGCGAAGACCGCGCCCCACTTTCCTATGACCAGCGCGGTGCGCGTGGCCGGCGTGGCGAGCAGCGGCTCGAGCGAGCCGCGTTCGCGTTCGCCGGCGGTGGTGTCGAGCGCGGCGTTGAGCGCGCCATAGAGCACGGCCATCATCACGAACATCGGCACCATGGCGGTGAGCTGGGCGGCGCGCGAGGCGTTGTCGGCGATGTCGTGCTCGTCGACGCTGGACACGTTCATCACGCCCGGTGCCACGCCGCGGGCCACCAGGCGCAGCGCGGCCTGCTCGTTGTCGAAGCCTTGCAGCAGGCGCTCGATGGCGCCGACGCCGGCCTGGGCGCGGCCGTTGGCGCTGCTGTAGACGAGCTGGATGCGCGGCGCCTGGCCGTGGGCGAGGTCGTCCTCGAAGGAGTTGGGGACGATGACCACCGGATCGCCCAGCTTGCTGTCCTTGAGCTGGCTCTCCCAGTTCTCCGGCGCCGCCTTGATGACGTAGGTCTGGCGCTCGAGGTAGTTGCGCAGCGTGGGCGCGGCGTCCAGGCCGATGGCGACGATCTCGCGGGCCTCGGCGCGCTTCTCGTACTTGCCGACCAGCGACGACAGCAGCACCAGCATGAGCGGGCCCATGGCGACCGAGGTGAAGAACACCACCATCAGGGTGCGGCGGTCGCGCAGCGCGTCCTTCAGCTCCTTGACGAAGACCGTCCAGCTTGCGATTGCGTTGCTCATTGCGGGTGGCCTTCCGTGCCGAACGCGAGGCGGACGAAGGCGTCCTCGAAGTCGTCGCAGCCGGCCTGCTCGCACAGGCTGGCCACGGTGCCATCGGCGACGTGGCGGCCATGCGCCACCACCACCACGCGATCGCACAGGCGCTGCACCTCCTGCATGATGTGGGTGGAGAACACGATGCACTTGCCGGTCTCGTCGCGCAGCACGCGCAGGGCCTCGCGCAACGCGCGCGTGGCCACCACGTCGAGGCCGTTGGTGGGTTCGTCGAGCACGATGTTGGCGGGGTCGTGCACGAGCGCGCGCGCGAGGGCCGTCTTCATGCGCTCGCCCTGGCTGAATCCGTCGGTGCGTCGATCGAGCAGCGGCTCCATCTCCAGCAGCCGCGCCAGGTGCTCGCAGCGGGCCTGCGCCAGGTCGTCGGCCACGCCGTGCAGGCGGCCGTGATAGACGATGTTCTCGCGCGCGGTGGGTCGCGGGTACAGGCCGCGGGCGTCGGGCAGCACGCCCAGGCGCGCACGCACGCCCTGCGGGTCGACGCGCATGTCGAGGCCGTCCACCTGGATGGTGCCGCTGTCCGGCGTCACCAGGCCCACGAGCATGCGCAGGCTCGTCGTCTTGCCGGCGCCGTTGGGGCCCAGCAGGCCGGTGATGGCGCCGTCCTGCGCGTGCAGCGTCATGCCGTCGACGGCCACCACCGTGCGGGCCTTGCGGCCGCGGCCGCTCGTGAACTGCTTGCGGAGGTCGTCCATCGCGATCATCGCGCATCCTTCGGAGCGGAGGCCGCGGCGTCGGGCGAGCGCAGCGACGGGTCATCGAATCGATTCGGGTCGTTGGTGGCGGGCACGGCGCGCGCGGGCAACAGCGGCTGGAACGCGAGCGGGCGCGGCACCTTGGCGGCGCAGCCCATGTCGACGGCCTGGGCCGCGGCGTCGGTGGCGGCGTCGACGAAACGGAACACGGCGTCGCGCATGCACGCGATGGCGGTGACGTTGTGGCCGTTGTTGGCGACGACCACCGAGCGTGCGTCGGGCCCGAGGGCCTTGGCCACGCGCTCGGCGTGGCGCGGCGGCGTCACCGGGTCGAGGCCGCCGGACAGCAGCAGCACCGGCGAGGCGCTCTTGGGGATCGTGTAGAACGCGGCCGGAACGTCGCCGCGTGGCCAATGCGCGCACACTGCGCGATAGAGGCCTTGTGCGCCGGCGTCGCTCTCCGGGCCGGCGGACGGCGGCAGGCGCGGCACGTCCTCGGCGCAGATGACCGAGAAGTGCTGGCCTTCCGACATGTCGGTGGGCAGGCCGCCCACCGACGTGGACAGCGCCAGCAGCGGGCCGAAGCGACCGTCGGCGGCCTCGTCGATGGCGTGCGGCAGCATCGCCCCGAGCGTCGGCGTGTACAGCGGCGAGTGCACCAGGCCGCGCACCGCCTCGGTCGTCATCGTGGCGTGCAGCGGCTTGCCGGTGATGGGGTCGGCCACGTCGATGGCCCGCGGCAGCAACGCCAGCAGGGCCTGCCAGCGCTGCGCCAGCGCCGGATGCGCCACGGCGCAGGCCTTCTCGGCTGCACAGTCGCGGAACAGCGCCTGCAACGCCGACTGGGCGTCGACGTCGTCGCTCAGGGGCAGC
>JACMOG010000230.1 GCA_014378125.1 Vitreoscilla sp.
ACCTCCATGGCCTCTTCCTGGTCGTGCGTGACGAACACGCTGGTGACGTGCATCTCGTCGTGCAGGCGGCGCAGCCAGCGGCGCAGCTCCTTGCGCACCTTGGCATCGAGCGCGCCGAAGGGCTCGTCCAGCAGCAGCACCTTGGGCTCCACCGCCAGCGCGCGGGCGAGCGCGATGCGCTGGCGCTGGCCGCCGGACAGCTGGTGCGGATGGCGATCGGCGATCCAGTCGAGCTGCACCAGCTTGAGCAGGTCGTTGACCTTGGCCTTGATCTCGCGCTCCGACGGCCGCGTGGCCTTGGGACGCACGCGCAGGCCGAAGGCCACGTTCTCGGCGGTGGTCATGTGGCCGAACAGCGCGTAATGCTGGAACACGAAGCCGACGTTGCGGTCGCGCACCTCGGTGTTGGTGGCGTCCTCGCCGTGGAACAGCACGCTGCCCGAGTCGGGCATCTCGAGGCCGGCGATGATACGCAGCAGCGTGGTCTTGCCCGAGCCCGAGGGGCCCAGCAGCGCGACGAGTTCGCCGGCGGGCACGTCCAGGCTCAGGTTGTCGCACACGGCGAGATCGCCGAATCGCTTGGTGACGTTGCGAACTTCAATGCTCATTTCGGGCTTCCCGGTGCGACGACCTGGCGCGTCGCTCGACGATGTACTTGAGGACCAGCGTGACCAGCGCGAGCGCGGCCAGCAGAGAGGCGACGGCGAAGGCCGCGGCGAACTGGTAGTCGTTGTAGAGGATCTCGATGTGCAGCGGCAGCGTGTTGGTCTGGCCGCGGATGTGGCCCGAGACCACGCTGACCGCGCCGAACTCGCCCATCGCCCGCGCGTTGCACAGGATCACGCCGTACAGCAGCGCCCACTTGACGTTGGGCAGCGTCACGCGCCACAGGATCTGCCAGCCCGAGGCGCCAAGCACGCGCGCGGCCTCCTCCTGCTCCTGGCCCTGCGCCTGCATCAGCGGGATGAGCTCGCGCGCGATGAACGGGAACGTGACGAACACCGTGGCCAGCACGATGCCCGGCACCGCGAACACGATCTTCAGGTCGTGGTCGCGCAGCCATTCGCCGCACCAGCCCTGCAGGCCGAAGATCAGCAGGTAGATGAGGCCGGCGATCACCGGCGACACCGAGAACGGCAGGTCGATGAGCGTCAGCAGGACGTTCTTGCCGCGGAAGTCGAACTTGGCGATGGCCCACGCCGCGGCCACGCCGAACACGAGGTTCAGCGGCACCGAGATGAACGCGGCGATCAGCGTGAGCTTCAGCGCCGACAGCGCGTCGGACTCGGTGAGCGCGGCCCAGTACACCTCGGCGCCCTTGGCGAACGCCTGCACGAACACGGACACGAGCGGCACGAACAGGAACAGCGTGAGGAACGCGAGCGCCAGGCCGATCAGCGTGCGGCGCACCCAGGCGGGCTCGCTCACGGCATCCGCCACGCTCGGCGGCGCCAGCGGGCGCACCACGGGGCCGGCATCGGCCACGGCGAGCTTGGGCGTCGAGGAGGGAGCGACGGCGCTCATGTCAACGTCCCTGGCGCTTGCGCGCCCAGGCCTGCAGCAGGTTGATCATCAGCAGCAGCAGGAAGGCCGCCACCAGCATCACCACCGCGATGGAGGTGGCGCCGGCGTAGTCGTATTGCTCCAGCTTGGTGATGATCAGCAGCGACGTGATCTCGGAGACCATGGGCATGTTGACGGCGATGAAGATGACCGAGCCGTACTCGCCCAGTGCGCGCGCGAACGCCAGCGCGAAGCCGGTGAGCAGCGCGGGCATCAGCGCCGGAAAGATCACGTAGTAGAAGGTCTGCAGCCGCGATGCGCCCAGCGTGGCGGCGGCCTCCTCCAGCTCCCGCTGCAGGTCTTCCAGCACCGGCTGCACCGTGCGCACCACGAAGGGCAGGCCGATGAACGTGAGCGCCACGAAAACGCCCAGCGGGGTGTAGGCCACCTTGAACGGGAGCAGCTTGCCGATCCAGCCGTTGCCCGCGTAAAGCGTGGTCAGCGCGATGCCCGCCACCGCGGTGGGCAGCGCGAACGGCAGGTCGACCAGGGCGTCGATCAGGCGCTTGCCGGGAAACCGGTAGCGCACCAGCACCCACGACACGAGCAGGCCGAACACCGCGTTGACCAGCGCGGCGAGCAGCGACGCGCCGAACGTGAGGCGATACGACGCCATCACGCGCGGCGACGTGACGGTGGCCACGAAGGTGCCCCAGCTGACCGTGAAGGTCTTCAGGAACACCGCCGACAGCGGGATCAGGACGATGAAGCAGAGGTACAGCAACGCGAAACCCAGGGCGAGATTGAACCCGGGCAACACGCTGTGACGCCGCAGCAGCAGGGCGCGCGTGGACATGGCAAGAGGAGGATCGGAGACGGGATGAGAGCGGGGGCCCCGCCCTGACGGGGGCGAAATGGGCCATTTCATCCACTGTAGAGCCCCATGCCGCGGCGCGCCAACGAAGCGATGCGCGCATCCATATGCGGGTTTCGTTGGTTGCACCAACGGTTCCCGCATGTCGAGACGGCGTCTGCCAACGCAGCGGCGCGCCCTTGCCCGGGCAAGGGTCGCTTTCCCTTTCGCGAAGGCCACGGGCGGCCATGCCGCCCGGCGTCCTCAGCGCACCTTGGCCAACAACGCCGTCAATTCGCCCAGGACTTCACCGATCTGCTTGCGGCCGCGCGAGTCGCCGCCCAGGCGGCTGCCGAGCTCCTGCTCGACCAGGCTGACGGTCATGTGCACATAGGTACTGTCCAACGCGCGGCGGACCGCCACGAGCTGGCTTGCGATGTCGATGCCGGGCTGGCCGGATTCGATCATTCGCTGGATACCTCGCAGCTGCCCTTCGGCACGCTTGAGGCGGTTGAGCACTTCGGTTCGGCTTTGTTCATCGACAAGCACTGACATTTTTTGGACCCTCCAACGGCAGCCCTCCATCGGAGCCGCCGCACCGCCATTGTGGGCATTTCACGAAATTTGCATAGGTGGTGCGGTACCCGCGCGCCACGAAATGCCCGGAAATTACGGGGGGTTCGTCGGGGGGGGAAGGGTTTGCACGCGGCTTTGCAGCGGACAAGCGCCGCAAAAACAGGCAGAAGACATCGATACGGTTCGGTTGTCAGCGTCCCCGCGCCAGCAGCGTCGCCACCTCGGCGGCCGATCGCACGCCCAGCTTGCCGAACACGCGCGCGCGATGCACCTCCACCGTGCGCACCGAGATGCAAAGCTCGTCGGCGATCACCTTGTTCAGCTTGCCGGCAGCCACGCGCTGCATCACCTCGCGCTCGCGCTCCGACAGGCTGGCCAGGCGCGCGGCGGTCTCGTCGTCCTTCGAATCGGCGGCCTGGCGTGCCGCGTCCACCGCCAGCGCGCGCGTGACGCGCTCCACCAGCGCCACGTCGCCCGAGGGCTTCTCGACGAAGTCGAACGCGCCCTTCTTCAACGCCTCCACCGCCATTGGGATGTCGCCGTGGCCCGTGAGGAAGATGACCGGCAGGCCGCTGCCGCGCGCCACCAGCGCGTCGTGCACCTGCAGGCCCGACATCGGCTCCATGCGCACGTCCAGCAGGATGCAGCCGGCCAGCGGCGCTTCGTCGGCGGCGTCGAGGAACTCGGGGCCGCCGGGATACGAGCGCACCGCGAGGCCGTGCGACTGGAACAGGAAGCTGAGGGCGTCGCGCACCGGGGCCTCGTCGTCGACGAGGTGGACCATCGGTTCGGGCGGGCGGTGGGCAAGCGAAGTGGCGTTCATGGACGGTCCTCGGATTGCGCGGTCGACTCGGCGGCGTCGGGCAACAGCTCCGACGCGGGCCAGCTGCCGGCCACGGGCAAGGTGAAGGAAAAGCGCGCACCGCCCCAGGCGCTGTCGGTGGCGTCGAAGGCGCCGTGGTGGGCCTCGATGATGGAGCGGCAGATGGCCAGGCCCATGCCCATGCCATCGGGCTTGGTGGAATAGAACGGCGTCACCAGCTGTTCGACCGTGCGGCCGCGCAAGCCCGGGCCGGCGTCTTCGACGTCGAGCCGCAGGAAGCCGTCGGCGTCGCTCGCGCCAGGCATCGCGCTGGTGCCCGCGCGCGAGATGCTCACGCGCAGGCGGCGTTGGGAGGCGGGCACGCCGGCCATCTCGTCGCAGGCGTTGCGCACCAGGTTGAGCACCACCTGCTCGACCAGCACCGGGTCGGCGTCGACCTTGGACAGCCCCGGCGCCACGGCCCATTCCACGTGCAGCTGCAGCCGGCGCAGTTCGCGCGCCAGCAGCGCCAGCGCGCGGTGCGCGATGTCGCCGAGATCCATGGTCTCGCGCTGCGGACTGCGGCGCGTGAGGAACTCGCGGATGCGCTTGACGATGCGGCCGGCCTCGGCGGCCTGGTCGCCCAGGCGCGTCATCGCGTCGACGAGGCGCGCATCGGGCTGGCCCGCGCGCTCCAGCAGGCGTTTCACGCCCGCGGCGTAGCCGGTGATGGAGGTGAGAGGCTGGTTGAGCTGGTGCGCGAGCGCGGAGGCGACCTCGCCCAGCATCGTCAGCCGCGCCTGGTGGGCCATCGAGTCGGTCTGGTGGCGCTCGCGTTCCTCGAGCCGCTTGCGTTCGGTGATGTCGAGGATGGAGCCCATCCAGCCGATGTGGCGGACGCTGGAATCGACCAGCGGCGCCTCGTAGAGCATCACGTCGATCGGGCGACCGTCCTTGCGCACCCAGCGCGCCTCGTAGCCGTCGCGCGGCGCGCCGCCGGCCATGTTGCGCAGGTGGCGCGACATGCTGTCGGCGATGGCGTCGGGCGGCCAGTAGGGCAGGGGCGTGGCGCGGCCGATGGGCTCCTCGGGCGGAAAGCCCACCAGGTCGCAGAAGGCGCGGTTGACGTACACCAGCGTGCCGTCGGTGTCGCGCGCGCGCAGGCCCACCGTCAGCGAGTCCTCCATCGCCTGGCGCCACGCGGCCTCGGTGCGCAGCGCGGCCTGCGTGCGCAGCACCTCGTTGACCTGCCAGCGCAGCAACGCGGTGGCCACCCCGATCAGCGCCAGGAACACGCCCATCAGCACGATGGGCAGGCGCAGCCACCACGGCCGCAGCGACTCGTGCAACGACAGCTCGAGGTACGTGTCGGGCATCGCGGGCTCGAGGCTGTGGCGATGCGATTCCTCCGGCGGCGCCTCGTGGTCGCCGCTGTTGAGCGGGTCGGCCACCACCTGCCCGTAGCCGTCGACCAGGCGCACGTCGTACTCGTGCGCGAGCCACCACGGCACCGTCTGGCGCAGCAGCACGGCCGGCGCGTAGCGCACCACGAAATGGCCGGCGGGGCGGCCGACAGCGTCGCGCAGCGGCGCGCTCAGGTGCGCGCTGAGGCCCGGCCGCTCGGAGATGCCGATGCCCTCGGGCACGACCACGCGCAGGCGCGTGTCGGCGTCCACCCAGCTGATGCTTTGCCAGAGGCGCGCGAGACCGTCGGTCACGGCCTCCTGCCTGGCCAGCGCCTCGGGCGGCTGCGAGACGTCGAAGCTGCGCGCGAGCTCGTTGACCTGCACCTGCTCCTCGCCCACGCGATCGGTGATCTGGCTTTCGAGCGACAGCGAGTCGGTGATCAGCTGGCGCTGGCGCGACTCCATGTCGGCGCGATCGGACAACTGCAGCCAGATGGCCACCGACACCGTGAACAGCACCGACAACACGAGCGGCACCCACCACCACGCGCCGCGGCGCGCGAGCGTGCGGGCCCACGCGCGACTCGCGGGCGCGCCGGGCATCACGCTGGGGGGCTGCGTCAGGGCAGGAAGCATGGCGCGAGTCTATGTCGTTGCCCTGGCTCGAAGGACGCCTTGGCCGGGCTCATGTGGGAGTCCACAATTTGCAGCGCGTCCATGCGCTGTCGACAATCGCCCGACTCGAACGCCACCGGCCCCCGGCGTGCGCGCCGCCCAGGCTTGCGCCAGGCTGAATTCGACGACGAACTTCAAACGATTCTCAGGAGACACGCATGAACACCACTTCCCGCCGCCAGGTTCTGGGCGCCGCCGCCGCGCTCGCCACGGTCGGCTTCGGCAGCGCGCGCGCCCAGGCCCCCATCGTGATCAAGTTCAGCCACGTCGTCGCCCCGGATACCCCCAAGGGCAAGGGCACGCAGCGCTTCAAGGAGCTGGCCGAGCAGCGCACCGGTGGCAAGGTGAAGGTGGAGGTCTACCCGAACAGCCAGCTGTACAAGGACAAGGAAGAGATGGAGGCGCTGCAGCTGGGCTCCGTGCAGATGCTGGCGCCGTCGCTGTCGAAGTTCGGCCCGCTGGGCGCCAAGGAATTCGAGGTGTTCGACCTGCCCTTCCTGTTCAAGGACACCGCGGCCTTCAAGGGCATCACCGAAGGCCAGCTGGGCAAGGACCTGTTCGCCAGGCTCGAGCCCAAGGGCATCCGCGGCATGGCCTTCTGGGACAACGGCTTCCACCAGATGTGCGCCAACCGCCCGCTGCACCACGTGGCCGACTTCAAGGGCCTGAAGATGCGCATCCAGTCGTCGAAGGTGCTCGATGCGCAGATGCGCGCGCTCGGCGCCATCCCGCAAGTGATGGCGTTCTCGGAGCTGTACCAGGCGCTGCAGTCGGGCGTGGTCGACGGCACCGAGGGCACGCCGTCGAACTTCCTCACGCAGAAGACCTACGAGGTCACCAAGCACATCACGCTGTCCAACCACGGCCACCTGGCCTACGCGGCCATCGTCAACAAGAAGTTCTGGGACGGCCTCCCGACCGACATCCGCACCACGCTGGATGGCTGCATGAAGGACGCCACCACGTACGCCAACGCGATCGCGGCCACCGAGAACGCGCAGGCGCTGGAGAAGATCCGCGCCAGCGGCAAGTGCACCATCTATCAGCTGGCGCCCGCCGAGGAGCTGGAGTGGAAGAAGACGCTGATGTCGGTCCATCACGACATGGAATCGCGCGTCGGCAAGGAAACGATCGCGGCGGCCTACAAGGCCACCGGCTTCGTTCCGGTCTGATCCTTCGCTCCGCCCATCGCGCCACGAGGCGCGAGAAAGGCCCCAGATGTTCAATCGACTCCTCGACCACCTCGAAGAGTGGCTCATCGCGTTCCTCATGGGCGCGGCGACGCTGCTGATCTTCGTGGCGGTGGTCCATCGCTACGCCGCCGGATGGCACTACCCGCCGGCCCTCGGCTTCATCCAGGACTTCCTGCTGAAGATCAACCTCAGCTGGGCGCAGGAGCTGTGCATCTACATGTTCATCTGGATGGCCAAGTTCGGCGCCGCCTACGGCGTGCGCCACGGCACCCACGTGGGCGTCGACGTGCAGGTGCGCGCGCTGCCGCCGGCCAAGGCGCGCTGGCTCACGCTGTTCGGCCTGTTCGGCGGCATCGTGTTCACGGCGGTCATCGGCACGATGGGCGCGGTGCTGGTGTGGGACGACGGCATGCACTTCGCG